>NZ_JASAUT010000040.1:0-25000 GCF_029952935.1 Bradyrhizobium sp. Mp19
CGCTCCGCAATGCCGTCAATCGGCCGCCCAAACGAAGCTGTCCACTCCCGCGCGCCCCCAGAAGCCACGCAAAAAAACGCCTGACACTGGCCTCCACCCGCGCACGCCCGATTGCGCAAAGCCCTCGCTTGCGGGGGAGGGCGGGGTGGGGGCTCTCTCCGCGAGTCATATTGTGGAGAGAGCCCCCACCCGTATCGCATCTTCGATGCGATACGACCTCCCCCGCAAGCGGGAGAGGTGCAGAGAGTCTGCGGCAAGATCGATTCAATCTGACTTCATCACTCTCAATTCCCTCGCGCGCTATCGTCGATCACCGCGATCTATTCCCGCCGCCGCGATGAGAAAAACGTGACCGGAATAATGCGCCCCGGCGCGAATATCACTCCCCGAATACCGCTCTCTCTCGCCTGAGGAAACAACCTCGTGTGGAGGAAGCGATGCGAATTCTCGGGGGAATTCTGCTCGGCAGCGTGCTGCTGTCGGCAGGTCCGGTATTGGCGGAGGACGATGCGTCCGAGCTGCGTGCGTTGAAGGCACGGCTCAAGCAGCTCGAGCAGAAAATGGAGACGCAGGCGCGCAAGGAGGAGGCGCTGGCCGCAAGACAGAGCGCAATTCAGAACGCGCAGATGACGGCGAAGGCGCCGGTGCCGTTCGATCCCTGCGCTTCGGGCAAGCTCTGCTACAAAAGTCGGATCGTAGCCATGTCGTTCTGTGAGCCAAGGAGTTGCCAGACATATTTGTCTTCCTAAGACCGCTTGGCCTCCGACTTATTCGGGCTCGGTCTACAACTTCATCCCGTTCCCGCAGAGCAAGAACTACAACACCGGCGAGTCGCGCTTCACTGCGCGCCAGACCCGCTTCTCGGTGCTCGCCGAAGCCAACGCCACGGAGAACGTCCACGTCGCCGGCTATGGCGAGCTCGATTTCGAGGGCGCGGCGCAGACCGCCAATTCGGTCGCGACCAACTCGTTCAATCCGCGGCTGCGGCAGGCCAGCATCGAGATCGACCGCAGCGATCTCGGCCTGCATGTGCTCGCCGGCCAATCATGGTCGCTGAATACGCCGAGCAAGGCGGGCATCGATCCGCGAGGCGCTGATACGCCGGGCGTGATCGATTTCGAACTGGTGCCGGGCTTCCTCGGCGCGCGTCAACCGGGCGTCCGGGTCTGGCAGGATATCGGGCCCGAGTTCAAGCTCGCGGTCTCGGCGGAGAACCCGCAGACATCCTTTTTCGGCGGCAACAACCCGCTGGTCGGCACGCCGGCGGTCGGCCCGCAGGGCGTGCTCAATCCGAACCTGCTGGTCAATCTCACCGGCCCGGGCGGCAGCTTCTTCAACAGCCTGAATAATGTCAGCCTCAACCACGTGCCGGATTTCACCGTGAAGGGCGCGTGGGATCCGCGGCTCGGGCCCTACAAGCTGCATGTCGAGGCGTGGGCGCTCTACCGCGACTTCTATGATCGCTTCAACTTCGCCAATCACGACGTCAACACGGTGAGCTTCGGCGGCCATCTCTCGGCCGAGATCGTGCCGAAGCTGCTCGAGGTGCAGGCCTCCGCCTCTTACGGTGCGCTCGGCCGCTTCACCGCAACGCCATTCCCGGATGCGACCGTGCGCCAGGACGGCTCGATCCAGCCGCTGCCGATCACGGCCTTCCTGGTCGGCTCGGTCTGGCACACGACGCCGTCGCTCGATCTCTACGCCTATGCCGGGCTCGAAAAGACCAAGGCGACCTTCTCCAATGTCGGCACGGTGCCGTTCGGCTACGGCAATCCGCTCTACAACAACCTCGGCTGCAACATCGAGAACTCGCCGGCCGCGACCTGCAACGGCAACACTTCGGAGGTGAGGCAGTACACCGCGGGCTTCTACGACACGATCTTCAAGGGCTCCTACGGCACCATCAAGGCCGGCGCGCAATATTCCTACACCCAGCGCTTCGCCTTCCAGGGTGTCGGCGGCGCGCCGAAGACCGACGACCACATCGTCATGACCCAGATCCGCTACTACCCGTTCTAGTCCTCCGTGTCGCAAGACCCTCATGGTGAGGAGCGCGAAGCGCGTCTCGAACCATGAGGCCCGGTCCATGGCCTGCATCCTTCGAGACGCCCGCAAGTGCGGGCTCCTCAGGATGAGGGGAAGTCGGTAGTGACGCAGTAAGGCTAGGATGGCTTCGCGCGAGGTGGACATTGATTCCGCTGCGGCCAGAACCGATGCCGCTTCTGGAAAGGGAGGCTGCAGATGAGGATCATGACCAGACCGAAGCAGAGGGCCGTGATCGCGCGCGAATTGATGATGGTCAGCCGCGCCGCGCATGTGCTGCAGCGGACCGGCCTGGCGATGGCCGGTGCCATGGCCGGCACCTTCGTCGCCGCCCAGCTCGCCAAGGGCCATGTCGCTGTCTTCGGCACGCTGATCTTCATCGCAACGACGATCGTGATCGGCGCCGCCGGCTTCTATCTCGGCATCGATATTCCCAAGCCCGCGATGCGCGGCACGGGGCGCATTGATGCCGTCGAGCTTATGAGCGCGGGCGGCATCTTCCTTGCCGCGCTGGCTGCGCTGGTGTCGGTCTACGGCATCGTGTTCGACGAAATTCCGCCGCGCACCTGGGAGTTCGTGATCGGCTCCTGGTGGTTCGGCGGCGGCGTCATGCTGGCGACCGCCGGCCTCGTCGGCCGTCAGCGGCCGGCGCAGAAGGCCGCCGCGATATCGGCGGGGCCGATCCGGGATCAACGGTTGCGGCGGTGAGCACGGTCGCGACGAGTGAATTCGAACGATCGCGCTCTCACTCCGTCACCCTGAGGTGGCCGCCTCTTCGGCGGCCCTCGAAGGGCTGCGGCCCGGCTGCGGCCGTGCATCCTTCGAGGCTCGCGTAGCGGCGCAGTTGCGCCGCTGTGCTCGCACCTCAGGATGCTATTGCGCGCCTTGCCTCGACCAGTGCGTCGCAGCCTTCCGCTGCCACATTTCCCCGCTGCGCCAATCTGTCCCGTAGCTGCGACTGGCCGATGCGATACCCTCACCAAAAAATCGGGGAGGGACTTCAATGCCAGCGAAATTCAGCCGCCGTCACGTCATCGCTGCCGGAGCCTCGGCCGCCGCGATGCCCTTCCTGTCACGCGGAGCCTCGGCGCAAGCCGCGTGGCCCTCGCGGCAAATTCGCATGATCTGCAGCTACCCCGCCGGCGGGCAGACTGATCTCCTGGCGCGGGCCTTCGGCGAATTCATCGCAAGGCAAGTCGGGCAAACCGTCGTCATCGAGAACAAGGCGGGCGCCTCGGGCTCGATCGGCGCCGCCGAGGTGGCGCGCGCCGCGCCTGACGGTCACACCATCCTGTGCTCGATCTCGACCACCTACGTGATGAACCGCGCGATGATGAAGAACCCCGGCTACGACATGGACAAGGATCTGACGCTGGTCAGCGTGATCCCGGGCGCCGGGCTGCTGCTGGTCGCGAGCCCGAAATTGGGCGTCAAGACACTGGCGGAATTCGTCGCCTATGCGCGCAGCAGCGGCAAGGTGAATTTCGGCACCTACAGCGCGGGCTCCGCGCCGCACATGACGATCAACGAGCTCAACAAGCAGTATGGCCTCACCATCGAGCCGATCCATTATCGCGGCGAGGCGCCGATGTGGACCGGGCTTGCGGAAGGCACGCTCGATGTCGCGATGGGCAGCTACACCGCCGCGCAAACCGTGCTGCAGAGCAACCGGGGCGTCGTCTTCGGAGTTCACTCGAAGAAGGTCGACGCGATCCCCGAGATCAGGACGCTGCCCGAGCAGGGCGCGACGTCGAAGTTCTTCACCGTGAGCGGCTTCTCGGGCTGGGCGCTGCCGAAGGCGACGCCGCAGCCGATCGTCGATCGGCTGTCGGAGATTTGCGTCGCCGCCAATAGCGATCCGAAGGTGAAGGAGGTGCTCGCGACCTTCGTGCTGGAGCCCGCGATCGGCTTCAAGGACAGCAATGCGCTGTATCAGCGCGAATTGCCGGTCTGGATGGAGGCCGCGCAGTCACTCGGCCTGCCGCCGGCTTAAAGCGATCAGGAACTGAAGGATGGCTGCATCGGCGGTCACCATTCGTCGTAGAACCACTCCCTTGGGATTCGAGGTCGCGCCCTTGCGTATGGCGGGATAGACGTCCGCTCGGGCTTGCGCACGGCTGGAGCCGGCTGCGTCGGAGGCGGTGAGGCCTTCGGCTCGGAAACCTTCGCGAGTGCCCGTTTCATTTCTTCCTGGCTCGCCTTGAGTTCCTCGATGGCTTTGGAGTTCTCGCGGGCCATCTGTTGCTGGTTCGCCTTTAGTTGCTCGATATTTCGCTCAACATTCGCGAGGTCGCGTGCGATCGTTTGCAGCAGCTGCGTCTGGTCGGGAAGGGCTGTGTTGGCTGTCGGCGCGGCGTCCTGCGGTGGTGCGGGCTGAGGCAACGGCGTCGCTTGGGGCGGAGCGGTGTCTGCCGCGGCGACCTGAACGGCCGGTGGAGCGGGCTGCGCCGGAGGCTGCGGATCATCCGGCGGCAATGCTGGAGTTGAAACGAGCTGCGGCGCCCAACGGGCGACAAGCAGCTTGGCTTCCCCGCCATATGACGACTGCAAAGCCAGGGCAGCGACAACGATACATGCTGCCACCGACAAGGCGGTGAGGGCTCGGAATATCGGTCTTCCGGGTCGCGATTGCGAGGCAGGTCCGGAAGAAGAGGGGCTCGGCCCGGAAGAAGCAGGGCTAGGTTCGACCGAGGGCGGGTTTGGCTGCACCGAAGGGCGGGACGCGGCATCGCGCTCCATTCTTGCGAGCTGTTCACTCAAGCGCGTGAGTTCTTCATCGGCGCGCGCAATCTGCTTTTGGGCTTCCGCGAGTCTTTCGTCGGCCCGCGCTCTCAGGCTATCGTTCGATCCAACTGGGTTCGGAGTGGGTGTGGAGTTCATTGACGTTTCCCTTTCCCTTTCCGTCCAATGTCACCCAAGAGTACCGCCTCGGCTATCCATCAAGGGCGATCAGCCTCCAGCACTCGCTTCAGTCTTGTCCAAAGAATGGCCGGATGATAGCGCGCTTGGGGTCTCGTGATAATGGGGCGAGATAGCGGCCCGGGCGAGCCGGAGGTCAGGTCCGCTCGGGTCAAAAGCCGACATCATTCCGCGCCGCCGGGATGTGCGCCTTGGACCACAAGCTGACATCGGGGCAGCCCTTGGGAGTTGTCCCAAGGGCAATGCAAAAGGCCCTAGCCAGCAGGATCTGAGGGGTCCCGCTCCACCAACTCGAAGGTGATGCCCTCGGGACCCTCGAACAGCCGGAGCTTCCGGCTGATGTAGTCCATCTCGTCGCTCAGCATGGTGACACCGTTCGCCACCAGGTGCGCGGTGGCCGCCTCGATGTCGTCGACGCGGAAGGCGAGGTGATTGAAGCCCAGCCTTCGCAGATTGGTCGGGTGCACCCCCGGATCGGTCCCCGGGGGCGGGTCGAACTGGAGCAGCTGGATCTCGAAATCCGCTCCTTGGAGTGCGAGCGTGATGTGCTGCGCTCTCATGGCCGGCATGCCCATGTACCGGGCGGGAACGCCGCCGTCGATGGTCGCGACGTGGGTCTTCTTGAAGCCAAGCAGTGCGAAGAACGCGATCGCCGGGCCAGCATCTGCCACTGCGATCGTTACATGATCCGGACTGAGTATCATCTGATCGCTCCCTGTCATCAGCGACGCGCCGGCTTTCCTGCTGAGAGACTACCAGTTCGCTCCGTCCGCCGGTAGGCGGACCGAGCCCCGCCTACGTCTTCAAATTCGCATGCGGCCGGCCGAAGTCGGGCGCGGCGGAGTCCTGGCCGGTCTCGACGATGCCGCGGCGGATGGCGCGGGTGCGGGTGAAGTGGTCGAACAGCGCTTCGCCGTCGCCGCGCCGGATCGCGCGAGTCAGCTTCGACAGATCCTCGTTGAAGGTGCCGAGCATCTCGAGCACGGCGTCCTTGTTGGCGAGGAATACGTCGCGCCACATCGTCGGGTCCGAGGCCGCGATGCGGGTGAAGTCGCGGAAGCCGCCGGCGGAGAATTTGATGACCTCGGATTCCGTCACCTGCGCCAGCTCGTCGGCGGTGCCGACGATGGTGTAGGCGATCAGATGCGGCAGATGGCTGGTGATCGCGAGCACGAGGTCATGATGGTCGGGCGTCATGACCTCGACCTTGGCGCCGAGCGCGGCCCAGAACGCGCGCAATCGGTCGGTCGCCGCGGGATCGGTGCCTTCGGGCGGGGTGAGGATGCACCAGCGGTTGATGAACAGCTCGGCGAAGCCGGAATCCGGCCCCGAATGCTCGGTGCCGGCCACCGGATGCGCCGGGACGAAGTGGACGCCGTCAGGCAGATGCGGCGCCATGTCCTTGACGACGGCGCCCTTCACCGAGCCGACGTCGGAGATGATGGCGCCGGGCTTGAGATGGCTGGCGATCTCGGCGGCGACCGGGCCGCAGGCGCCGACCGGGATGCAGAGGATGACGAGGTCGGCATCCTTCACCGCCTCGATATTGGTCTCGACGACGCGATCGACGATGCCGAGCTCGGCGACGCGCGCACGCGTCTTCTCCGAGCGCGCGGTGGTCACGATCTCGCCGACCAGCCCTTGCGCGCGCGCGCCGCGCGCGATCGAGCCGCCGATCAGGCCGAAGCCGATCAGCGCGATGCGTTTGAAGAGCGGGGCGGTGGTCACGATGTCACTTTCCGGCCAGGAAGTCGCGCAGGCCCTCGACCACGAGGCGGTTGGCCTCCTCGGTGCCAATGGTCATGCGCAGCGCATGCGGCAGCTTGTAATTGTTGAGTGCGCGCAGCACGAGGCCGCGCCGTGTGAGATAGGCGTCGGCTTCCGCCGCGGTCTTGCCCTTGTCGGTCGGGAAATGGATCAGCACGAAATTGGCGACGCTCGGTGTCACCTTCAGCCCGAGCTTGCCGATCTCCTCGGTCAGCCAGTTGCGCCATTGTTCGGTGTGGGTCCGCGACATCTGTACATGCGCCGTGTCCTCGATCGCCGCCACCGCCGCCAGCATCGCCGGCGTCGTGACGTTGAACGGACCGCGGATGCGGTTGCAGGCATCGACGATATGCGCCGGCCCGAACATCCAGCCGATCCGCAGCGCGGCAAGGCCGTGGATCTTCGAGAAGGTGTGCGTCACCACCGTGTTGTCGGTGGTCGCGACCAGCTCGATGCCGAGCTCGTAGTCGTTGCGCGAGACGTAGTCGGCATAGGCGGCATCGAGCACCAGCAGCACATGCGACGGCAGCGCGGCGCGTAGCCGCTTGACCTCGTCGAACGGGATGTAGGTGCCGGTCGGATTGTTCGGGTTGGCGAGCCAGACCAGTTTCGTGCGCGGCGTCACCACCTTGAGAATGGCGTCGACGTCGGCCGTGAAATTGGTCTCGGCCGCGATCACGTTCCTGGCGCCGTTCGCCATGGTGGCGATCGGGTAGACCAGGAAGCCGTGGGTGGTCGAGATCGCCTCGTCGCCGGGCGCGAGATAGGTGTGCGCCAAGAGATTGAGGATCTCGTCGGAGCCGGCGCCGCAGATGATGCGGTCGGGATCGAGCCCGTAGGCGCGGCCGATCGCCTCGCGCAGCACGCGCGAGGTGCCCTCCGGATAGTCCTCGAGATGGTCAGCCGCGGCCTTGTAGGCCGCGATCGCCTTCGGAGACGGACCGAACGGCGTCTCGTTGGCGGACAGCTTGAACACCTTGCGGCCCGGTTCCGGCACCGGGCTCTTGCCGGGCGTGTAGGGCGCAATATCGAGGATGCCGGGGTTCGGCACGGGGCGGGACATCATCAACTCCGAACAGAGCGTTTTCGAGCGAAGTGGATACCGGTTCGCGTGAAGAAAACGCGTCAAAACAAAAACCTGGACGGGCGGCCGGCTCCTACTTCAGGTCCTGGCCGATCCGTTAGAGGGCACCGTATAGCGCGTTGCGTGGCTGCCGACGAGGGCCGACGAGCGCACCGAGGCGCCGGCCTTGATCAGGGCGAGCTTGATGGCCTCGAAATTGTGGCCGGTGACCGAGACCAGGAGCGCCGCGCCGTCGAAGGCGGTGTCGGGGACCGCGACGATCTCGGCGAGCGGCGCAAGCGCGCGGGCGACATCGGCGTTCCAGCCGGAGACGCGCACGCTCCAGGTCTGCACTTCGGTGACCATGGCGTCGTCGGCGACCCGCGAGATCACGAACACCGGCAGCGCGGCGGGATGGTCGGCGCGTTCGAGGAACGGCAACCGCGCGATGATCTTCGGCGCGCCACTGGCCTCGAGCGCATTCCACCACGGCGTGCGGCTTGCGATCGCGGAGACCAGCGCGAGGTCGCCCTTCGACTTCGCCACCGCCTCGACCGCGGCCTGTGCGCTGAAATGCGAGACGTAAGGCACCACGAAGCCGAAGTGAAACCGCGCCGAGTCGCGCATGGCCGACTCGCCGACGGAAACATCGGCATGCACCGCGAACGGTGCCTGCACATAGGTGAAGGTCGAGATGATGACGCGCCAGATGCTCTCGATGGTGTCGAGCGGCAGGATGCCGCGATGACGCCGCACCAACTCGCGCATCATGCTGGCTTCGCGCGCCGGGCGGAACGCCGAGCCGACCTCCTGGGTCTTCTTGACCTGGATCAGACGGTCGATGATGTCGCCGCGCGCCATCAACAGGCGGTGAACCTGCTCGTCGATCGCATCGATTTCCTTGCGCAGCTCCTGCAGCGAGGGCGGCGACGGGGGTGGGTTGGACATGCTCTCAAACCTTGTCGTCGGGGCGGCCCGTTGCCGCGTCGGACAGGGTCCCTGATTAGGAAAGACGGGCAGCGAAAGCAAAGAGAAACGTCGCAGGCGTGCCTTGCGCATTCGGTTAACCAATTGGCCGTGGGCAGGGCTGTCTTGACGGCGGGGGGCGTGGGGACTACGTTCCCTGCGTCCCGTGGTCATTTGAGCCGGCCGGCTTGCAGCCACGTTAAACAACTCGCTAAACAGGCCGGGGACCTTATCAGCTCCCGGCCGAACCTTTGTTCAGGCCGGTTTTTTTATTGGCCTGAGGTCCGTCGAGCCCTCCCGCGCGGAGGCAGGGTCGCCTAGATGAGCAACGTGCGTCCGATACCGAGCCCACAAACCCCGAGCGATGATCGCGCCCATGAGGCCGACCATCCGTCGTCATTGGTGGCGAAGTTCGGGATGGACCAGCCGCTCAAGCTCGATTGCGGCGTCGATCTCGCACCGTTCCAGATCGCCTACCAGACCTATGGCGAGCTCAATGCCGACCACTCCAACGCGATCCTGGTCTGCCACGCGCTGACCGGCGATCAGCATGTCAACAACATCCATCCCGTCACCGGCAAGCCCGGCTGGTGGGAGACCATGGTCGGCATCGGCCGGCCGATCGATCCCGATAAATACTTCGTCATCTGCTCCAATGTGATCGGCGGCTGCATGGGCTCGACCGGCCCTGCGTCGCTGAACCCCGCGACCGGCAAGGTGTGGGGACTCGATTTCCCGATCATCACCATCCCCGACATGGTGCGCGCGCAGGCGATGCTGATCGATCGCCTCGGCATCACGACGCTGTTCTGCGTGGTCGGCGGCTCGATGGGCGGCATGCAGGTGCTGCAATGGACCGCGGCCTATCCGGAGCGCGTGTTCTCGACGCTCGCGATCGCCTGCTCGACGCGCCACTCGGCGCAGAACATCGCGTTCCACGAGCTCGGCCGCCAGGCCGTGATGGCCGATCCGGACTGGCGCGGCGGCCGCTATGTCGACGAGGACACCCATCCGCACCGCGGATTGGCCGTGGCGCGGATGGCCGCGCACATCACCTATCTCTCGGACGCCGCGCTGCATCGCAAGTTCGGACGGCGGATGCAGGACCGCGAGCTGCCGACCTTCTCGTTCGATGCGGATTTTCAGGTCGAGAGCTATCTGCGCTACCAGGGCTCGTCCTTTGTCGAGCGCTTCGACGCCAACTCCTATCTCTATCTGACCCGCGCGATGGACTATTTCGACATCGCCGCCGACCACAACGGCGTGCTGGCGAAGGCGTTCACCGGCATCAAGACGCGGTTCTGCGTGGTGTCGTTCACCAGCGACTGGCTGTTTCCGACCGCGGAATCGCGCGCGCTGGTGCATGCGCTGAACGCGTCGAGCGCGCGGGTGTCGTTCGCCGAGATCGAGACCGACAGGGGGCACGACGCCTTCCTGCTCGACGTACCCGAATTCCTCGACATCTCCCGCGCCTTCCTGCTGGCCGCAGGCAAGGCGCGCGGACTGAAGGACGACGGCCAGTCATGAGCATGCAGCAGACATTGCCCTTGCCGGGCATCGCGCCGGAGCGGACCGGCGGCCATCGCACTGATCATCTCCTGGTCGCCGACATGGTGCGGCCGGGCTCGCGCGTGCTCGATGTTGGCTGCGGCGATGGCGAATTGCTGCAGCTGTTGGAGAGCCGCGGCATCGACGGCCGCGGAATCGAGCTGTCACGCGAGGGCGTCAATGGCTGCGTCGCCAAGGGACTTGCTGTGGTGCAGGGCGATGCCGACACCGATCTCGTCAACTATCCCGACGATGCGTTCGACTACGTGATCTTGTCGCAGACCTTGCAGGCGACGCGACAGCCCAAGGTGGTGCTGGAAAATCTGCTGCGCATCGGCCAGCGCGCGATCGTCTCGTTCCCGAATTTCGGGTTCTGGAAGATGCGGCTGCAGCTCCTGATCGGCGGCCACATGCCGCGCACCGAGAATTTGCCGGCGAGCTGGTACGACACCTCGAACATCCATTTCTGCACCATCAAGGATTTCGTGCAGCTGTGCGAGGAGATCAATGTCAAGATGGAGCGCGCGGTGGCGCTCGATCTCTACGGCCGTCCGGTGCCGCTCAACCTGCCGTGGTGGGTGTGGAACATGTTCGGCGAGCAGGGCGTGTTCCTGCTCAGCCGGGGCGGGCAGGGGAAGTGACGTCATGGCGTCATTCCGGGGCACGCGAAGCGTGAACCCGGAATCTCGAGATTCCGGGTTCGATGCTGCGCATCGCCCTCAGGTGCGCAATTGCGCACCGGGGAATGACAGGACTACACCGGCGCCGCCACCTGCGACCGCGGATCGCGCACCGGCCAGCGGCCGGCCTCGACCAGCGCGATGAAGCGCTCGACCATCTCGTTGAACAGCGCCGGCTCCTCGAGATTGAGCACGTGACCCGACTTCGGGAAGAACGAGAGACCGGCGGCCGGCAGATGCTGCTTCAGGAACATGCTGGGGGCGATGCAATTGTCGTCCTCGTCGCCGCACAGGATCAGCGCCGGCGTCGCGGCGCGCTTGATGGCGTCGGTCATGGTGTAGATCGAGGGTCGGCCGCCCTGGAAGCTGCGCATCGTGTTGGCGGAGCCCCTGGCGTCGTGGCGGGCGAGCGCGGCATAGAAATCGGCGTGGCCGCGCGGATCCTTGACCAGGAACGGAATCCGGCTCGGCGCCTCGCGCGTCACCTTGGCGACCTCGACCGCGCCGATGCTCTCATATTGCTCGGCATTGGCGCGGCACTGCGCGCGGAAGGCATCGAGATGCTCGAGGCTCGAACCGGAGCCGACGGCGGCCAGCGTCATCGACAGCGTGCGCTCCGGCGCGTTGAGGGCAATCTGTAGCGACGAATAGGAGCCCATTGAGAGCCCGACGAAATGCGCTTTGGCGATGCCGAGATGGTCGAGCACCGCGAGCGCGTCGGTATAGAAGTGCTGGTAGGTGTAGACGTCGGCGCTCGGCGGCACGTCCGACGGCGTGTAGCCGCGCGCCGAATAGGCGATGCAGCGGTGGCCGCGCGCGAAGTAGCGCATCTGCGGCTCCCAATTGGTGTGATCAGCGGCGAACTCGTGCAGGAAGATGATCGGGGTTCCGCTGCCGGCCTCTTCGAAATGGAGGCGGACATGATCTTTCGTCGTGGCGTAGGGCATTGAAATTCTCCTCTCGTTGGCCGCCTCCAGATTTGCAGTTAATTTTCAAGGCCGCAATGCGGCAGTTCCGGTTCCTTTCTCGTCATCGAATCATCGCGGAATGACCCAGAAATTGTTCCCGCAACGCCGCATGAAATCTTCCTCGCGCCATCCCGATTTTCAAAACCACCGTCGCGTTCCCCCGGGAACGCGACGGGGAATTGGGGGGCGTTACAGAGGATCTAGTGAAGTATGGTTCAGTTGCTTGCGTGTCGCCGGTCGCTTCGTGTTTTGGCGCTGGCTCTGTGTTCGCTCACTCTCGCCGTGATCTCCGCCGCTCCGGCATCCGCCCGTCCGCACCACTCACGTCACGCGCATTCGGCCCATGCCGGTCATCACGCGCGTCATTATGCCCGCCATCACTATCGGCACACCGCGCGGCTGTCGCGCGCCGAGCGCCGCGCGCTCGCGCAGCCGGGCGGGATCGTCGAAACCAACGCAGCGCCGTTGCCCGGCAGCGCTGACCCCGTGCCCAACACCGGCGGCGTCAGCGCGGCAGGTGGCTTCGGCTCGTCCGGCATCGTGGCCGAGGCGCGCCGCTATCTCGGCGGCAATCCGACCGACCGCTCCAGCCTGTGGTGCGCACGCTTCATGAACATGGTGCTGCAGCACACCGGCCATCGCGGCACCGGCTCCGACATGGCGAGCTCGTTCGCCAAATACGGTACGCGCGTTTCGGGACCGCAGGTCGGCGCCATCGCCGTGATGAGCCGCCGCGGCGGCGGCCATGTCGGCGTCATCACCGGGGTCGATGCCAAGGGCAATCCGACCATGATCTCCGGCAACAGTGGCCACCGCGTCCGCGAGACGCCGGTCTCGCGCGGCCGGATCTACGCCTATGTGATGCCGACGAACTGACTCGTCGAAAGCGGGGCAGGGCGCGTATGCGCCTTGCCCGGCCTACGACGCGACAGGTCCCTCGGCGGCAATCGTGTCGCCGACGGCGGCGCCGCCATCGCTGATGATCTCGGCATAGATGCCGCATTCATTGTTGCCGAAGCGCTGCATCAGCGTGTTCGGCACCGAGAGGTCGCGTGCGCCGGTATCGGGATCGACATTGACCGCCGCACAGCGGGTGATGCGCTTCACCACCCTCGCCCGTGCGCTGCCGATCGCAATGGTCTGGTCGAGAAGGCTGGCTTCATGCCAGGCCGGCCAGCCCTCGACATAGAGGTTGGCGCGGAAGCGCAGCGGATGCACCGGCGCCCGCACCATCTCCTCGATCGCCTGCAGGCTGGCCAGATTGATGATCGAGACCACCTTGCGCGGCACGTCGGAGAAACTGTGCCCGGGGCTGACCAGCACCTTGGGCGGTCCCTTGATCTGGCCGGTATGACGGTCGGCGAAATAGCGCTCGATGGCCGCGCGGCCTTCCGCGGTCTCGAGGTTGCCCTGGGCCACCATCGCGCCATCCCGGCGCAGCGTCAGCACATGGCTGTCATCGTCGAAATGGGCGCGCAGCGGCGCCAGCCACTCGTCCCGCTGCAGCATCAGGAAATGCGGCTTCGGGAGCCACTTCGGCGCCGAGGGATCGAAACCGCTCGGGCCGTTCTCGATCGCATAGCGGCGATCGGAGCGGAGCGTCTCGCCGGCCTTGAGCTCTGCGTGCGGCAGCGGCTCGGGCGTGAGGCCCTTGACGGGGTAGCGGTAGATGCCGGTGATCCTGGCGGAGGAGAGCTGTGCGTTGTCCATCCGCTCGCTCTAGCCTGTTTGGCGGGCGAGGAGAACTGCCGGCCGCGGGAAGGTACTAGTCGGCGCGCGCCGCTCCGGGAGCGTCCAGCATGCGCTGCATGAATACGAGATCGAGCCAGCGGCCGAACTTGCGTCCGACCTCCGGCATCCGGGCGACCTCGACGAAGCCGGCCTGCGCGTGCAGCCGCAGCGAGGCCGGATTGCCGCCGTCGATGCCCGCGATCATGACGTGCTTGCCGAGCGCGGTGGCCGCGGCGATCAGTTCGTCGACGATGATCCGGCCGAGGCCGCGGCCGCGATGATCGGCATGGACATAGACGCTATGCTCGACGCTGTAGCGGTAGCCTGGGAAGGCCCGGAAGTCGCCGAATGTGCCGTAGCCGAGCACCGTCGTCCCCTCGACGGCCACCAGCACCGGATAGCCGAGCGCCAGCCGCGCCTTCATCCAGGCCAGCCGCTCGGCGTCGGAATCCTGCTTCTCCGTCCAGATTGCATTCGAGTTGGCGACCGCCTCGTTGAAGATCGCGGTAATCGCAGGGATGTCCTGCTCGGTGGCGGGGCGGATAATCATCGGTGGTTCCTTGACGGGCCTCTTGAACGGACCCCATCGTCTACTATATAAGACGATATGTCAATTATAGAGGACAAGGCCGATGAGGCTCTCGGGCGGCGGGTTCGCGCCGAACGGGAGGGGCGCGGCTGGTCGCTGGCGGACCTCGCCGGGCGGGCCGGCGTGTCCAAGGCCATGCTGAGCAAGATCGAGCGGGCGGAGGCAAGCCCGACGGCGGCGACGCTGTCGCGGATCGCCACCGCCTATGGCCTCACCATGGCTGCTCTGTTCGAGATTGCCTCACCCAATTCCCGCCTGCAGCGGGCCAAGGATCAGCCGGTCTGGCGCGATCCGAAGGCGGCCTATCTGCGGCGGCAGGTGTTCCTGCATCCAGCCAATCCGCTGGAGCTGGTGGAGATCGAGCTGCCTGCGAGGCAGGAAGCCGGCTTCCCCGCCAGCGCCTATCACCTGGTCCGCGAGGTGGTGTGGGTGATCAGCGGCCGCCTCACTTTGATGGAAGGAGCGGAGCGCCACGAGCTCGCTGCGGGTGACCGCGTCGAGCTTGGTCCGCCGTCGGACATCGTCTTCCGTAACGAAACGGCTCAGCCTTGCCGCTACCTTGTCGCCATCGTGCGGCGCTGAGCTTCATCGGGCGAAATCGCAGACTGCGGCTCTTCCGTTTTGGAACCAAGTGCCCACATCTGCGGCAAGCCTGAAAAATGATGGCGACGACCAGAGGCTGGTTGAGGAACGTCAACGCGGCCCGCGGAAACCCAATGAAGATGCCGTTGTCATGCCTGAGTGGGTGACGATGGCAGGCCGAGGGAAAACGAATGAACATTGAGAAGTACACCGAGCGCGCGCGCGGATTCATCCAGTCTGCCCAATCGCTCGCAATGCGCGACGGTCACCAGCAGTTCTCGCCGTTGCATCTGTTGAAGGTGCTGCTGGACGACAATGAGGGACTTGCCGGCGGTCTGATCGACCGTGCCGGCGGCAATTCCAGAGCAATCCTGAAAGCGACCGAAGAGGCGCTGAACAAGCTGCCGAAGGTCTCGGGCAATGGTGCCGGGCAGGTCTACCTGTCGCCGGAGCTGGCGCGTGCCTTCGATGCGGCGGAAAAGGCCGCCGACAAGGCCGGCGACAGTTTTGTCACCGTCGAGCGGCTGCTGCTCGGGCTCACGCTCGAGAAGGGCAGCGATGCCGCCTCCGTCCTGAGCAAGGGCGGCGTCACGGCGCAGAACCTGAACGCGGCGATCGAAGCGCTGCGCAAGGGCCGCACCGCCGACAGTGCGACCGCCGAGAACGCTTACGACGCGCTGAAGAAATATGCCCGCGACCTGACCCAGGCTGCGCGCGACGGCAAGCTCGACCCGGTGATCGGCCGCGACGAGGAGATCCGCCGTACCATCCAGGTGCTGTCGCGGCGGACCAAGAACAATCCCGTCCTGATCGGTGAGCCCGGCGTCGGCAAGACCGCGATCGTCGAGGGCCTGGCGCTGCGCATCCTCAACGGCGACGTGCCGGAGAGCCTGAAGGACAAGAAGCTGCTGTCGCTCGATATGGGCGCCCTGATCGCCGGCGCGAAATATCGCGGCGAGTTCGAGGAGCGGCTGAAGTCCGTCCTGCAGGAGGTCTCGACCGCCGAGGGCGGCATCATCCTGTTCATCGACGAGATGCACACGCTGATCGGCGCCGGCAAGACCGACGGCGCGATGGACGCGTCCAACCTGTTGAAGCCGGCGCTCGCGCGCGGCGAATTGCACTGTATCGGTGCGACCACGCTCGACGAGTACCGCAAGCATGTCGAGAAGGATGCCGCGCTGGCCCGCCGGTTCCAGCCGATCTATGTCAGCGAGCCGACGGTCGAGGACACCATCTCGATCCTGCGCGGCCTGAAGGACAAGTACGAGCAGCATCACGGCGTGCGAATCACCGACTCCGCGCTGGTGGCCGCGACCACGCTGTCGAACCGCTACATCACCGACCGCTTCCTGCCCGACAAGGCCATCGACCTGATGGACGAGGCGGCAGCGCGGCTGAAGATGCAGGTCGATTCCAAGCCGGAAGAGCTCGATTCGCTGGATCGCGACATCATCCGGCTGAAGATCGAGCAGGAGGCGCTGAAGAAGGAGAACGATGCCGGCTCCAAGAGCCGCTTGCGGACCCTGGAGAAGGAGCTCGCAGGGCTCGAGGAGCGGTCGACGGCGCTGACGGCGCGCTGGAGCGCGGAGAAGAACAAGCTCTCCAATGCCCAGAAGCTGAAGAGCGAACTCGATGCGCTCCGCGTCGAGCTTGCCAATGCGCAGCGTCGCGGCGAATTCCAGAAGGCGGGCGAGCTGGCCTATGGCCGGATTCCCGAGCTGGAAAAGAAGCTCGCCGATATCGAGGCAAGCGAAAGCGGCAAGCAGAACGGCGGCGAGATGATGGAGGAGGCGGTCACCGCCAACCACATCGCGCAGGTCGTCTCGCGCTGGACCGGCGTGCCGGTCGACAAGATGCTCGAGGGCGAAAAGGACAAGCTCCTGAAAATGGAGGACAGTCTCGCCAGGCGCGTCGTCGGCCAGGCCGAAGCCGTACGTGCGGTGGCAACCGCCGTGCGCCGTGCCCGCGCGGGCCTGCAGGATCCGAACCGGCCGACCGGCTCGTTCATGTTCTTAGGCCCCACCGGCGTCGGCAAGACCGAGCTGACCAAGGCGCTCGCCGCTGACCTGTTCAACGACGAGACCGCGATGGTCCGCCTCGACATGTCCGAGTTCATGGAGAAGCACTCGGTCTCGCGGCTGATCGGCGCGCCTCCCGGCTATGTCGGCTACGACGAGGGCGGTGCACTGACCGAAGCCGTGCGGCGGCGGCCCTACCAGGTCGTGCTGTTCGACGAGATCGAGAAGGCGCATCCCGACGTCTTCAACGTGTTGTTGCAGGTGCTCGACGACGGCCGCCTGACCGATGGTCAGGGCCGCACCGTCGACTTCCGCAACACGCTGATCATCATGACCTCGAACCTCGGTTCGGAATTCCTGGTGAATCAGCCGGAAGGCGAGGACACCGCGGCGGTCCGCGATCAGGTGATGGGCGTCGTGCGGGCGCATTTCAGGCCGGAATTCCTGAACCGCATCGACGAGATCATCCTGTTCCATCGCCTGCAGAAGAGCGAGATGGGCCGTATCGTCGAGATCCAGTTCGCGCGGCTGACCAAGCTGCTCGAGGATCGCAAAATCGAGCTCACGCTGGACGCCAAGGCGCGGGACTGGCTCGCCGAGAAGGGCTGGGATCCCGCTTACGGCGCCCGCCCGCTGAAGCGGGTGATCCAGCGCAGCGTGCAGGATCCGCTGGCCGAGATGATCCTCGCCGGCGAGGTCAAGGACGGCGATCACGTGGTGATCTCGGAGAAGGGCAACGTGCTGACCTTCAACGGTCAGGTGCCCAAGACCGCCGAGATCGTGCAGTTCGAGGCTCCGGTCTCGAAGCGCAAGCTGAACTGACGGCGCAACACCAGAATCCTCCCCGCAGGTCGCGGGGAGGATCTTCATTTGCGAATCACTCCTGCGGGACGATCGACGGCGAAGGGCTGGCGGGCTCGTCGTCCTCGGCCGACTCGAGCTCGGAAAGAATATCGACCAGTTCGCGGGCACGGCCGGTGGCCAGCGGCCTGCCGGCATTGATCAGCGGTTCGTCATTGGCAAGCCAGGCCTGCGCCTCGGCAAGCTCGGTGATGGTTGCTCCCGACGCAATGATCCTGGCAATCGTGACGTCGTCGGTGTGGCCGACGGCCTTCAGCACATCGTCGCGGGTGAGCTGGGTCATGGTGCAAATCCTTGTGCATATCTTCGTTGAGCGCAACCCAACCCTCCCCGCCGGCGATCCGCGCCAGCGGGTAGGGATGGATCAGTTCAAGGCCTCAGCTGTGGGTCGTGAGCCGAGGCGGATGCTGGGACATCACCCAGAGCTCGATCGCCGCGAGGACTGCAACGGCGATGCCGATCACCACGTGCACGGTCGTCGCGGTGGTCATTGCCTGGAAGCCGAGGACCCAGGGCGAGACCAGCGCCCAAAGCCCGACGATGAGGTTCAGCCACTCCTCCCAGACCGCGAATGCCGCGAGCGCGGCGATCGCAAGGACCGCCATCGCGAGGCCGACGATGTAGGCGTTGGTGGAAACCGTTCCGGCGTCGAACTTGAACAGCCACGGCGATAGGAAGAGAATCGCGCCGAGGATCAGGTTGGCGACATCGCACAGTTTTGCGTTCGTCCAGTTCTCCATGACACCCTCCATTGAAGGTTTCACTGACGAATCAACTGGATGGTCGCCGTTCGGGTTCCCATCTCACGGGCGAAATCTGATGGAACTGGCGCCCTATCGCATCATCAGCGGTTGGTGATGGAGCGGGTCTGCGACGTGGAACTGGTGGCGTCCGAGACGATTCGCGAGCTGCCGCGGCTGGACATCTGGGCCTCGATCCGGTCGCGCTCCTTCTCGAAGTTCGCCAGCATCGGGCCTTCGAGCGAACGGCCGCGCGGCAGCTTCACGCGCATCGGGTCGACGAATCGGCCGTTGACCAGGATTTCGTAGTGGACGTGCGGGCCGGTCGACTGGCCGGTCGAGCCGACGAAGCCGATCACCTGGCCCTGCCGCACCTTCTTGCCGATCTCCATGCCCTTGGCGAAGGCCGACATGTGGCCGTAGGCCGTCTCATAGCCATTGGCGTGCTTCATGCGGATATATTTGCCGTAGCCGCCCTCGTATCCGACCTTCTCGAGCACGCCGTTGCCGGACGCGAAGATCGGCGTGCCGTAGGCGGTGGCCCAGTCGACGCCGGTGTGCATCTTCACATAGCCGAGGATCGGGTGGCGGCGGCCGCCGAAGCCCGAACGCATGATCGCGTTGTTGACCGGCTTGCGCACCAGGAACTTCTTCGCGCTCTTGCCGGTCTCGTCATAGTAGTCGACGAGGCCGTCGTCCGAGCTCTGGAATCGGTAGTATTTCTTGGTTTCGCCGCCCACGGTCAGCGCGGCGTAGAGCACTTCGGTCTTTTCGGTGCTGGTGACGCCCTCGTCCTCGCCGGCAAAGAACACGTCGAACGAGTCGCCGGGCTGTACCTTGCGCTGGAAATCGACGTCATAGGAGTAGATCTTGACCATGTCTTCGATGACGGTCGGCGGCACCTTGTTGCGCAGCGCGGTCTCGTAAATGCTCTGATAGAGCCGCACGCCGCTGCCATCATCCTCGTCATCGTCGCTGGAATTGTCGGCGGTCTCGGTGACGGTGTTCATGCTCTGCACGTCGACGGCGACGTATTTTCCGAGATCGGACAGCGCAGCGACGGCCTCGATGACCGACTCGTTGGCGACGATCACGCGATAGGGCTGCAGCCTGACATTCGGTCCGGGAGCGGCCGGCGCCATCAGGATTCGTACCTTCTGGCCTTCCTTCAGGCCGCCCTCGCGGCCGCGCGGACCGAGCGTTGCGGCGATCGCCTTCGCCTCGTCGGGCGTTGCGCCCTGATCGCGCAGGATCGAGGTGATGCTGTCGCCCTTCTTGACGAGGTGAACCCGTTCACCGACCGGATTGCCGCCGGTGACCTGCTCCTTGGTCTTCGGCAGCAGGGTGACGTTTTCCGGCACCACGCGGGTCTCGAAGCCGGCATAGGGATCGGAGGTGTTGCCCTCGGTGGCGTAGGCCATCCTCATGTCGGGACCGGCGCCACTCGCGTCAGCTGCGGCATTGGCGAGTGAAGCGTAGCGCACCGAGCCGCCGGAGCCGCGCCAGTTGGCGGCGTCGTGGACCCGCATCAGCACGTCGTCGAGCGCGACGACGGCGGCGAGCTTGGCCTTCGGCAGCACGGAGCCGAGATCCTTGGTGACGAACGAGACCTCGGCGTCGGGCTCGGCCGCGGCATTCGGATCCTCGGCCGCCGCCGGCGTGTCGGAGCCGACATCGGTCAGCAGACGCTGCGCGTTGAATGCCGGGATTTTGGCCGACAGATCGCTCGTGGTCATCGAGAGATTGCCGGAAATTCGGATGAAGGGCCGCACCCGCATCACGTCGCGATTGCCGACGCGGGTCACGGTCGACACGCGCACCAGGCTGCGGGAAGCGGAGGATTCGCTGGGCGGCGGCAGGCGGTCGCCCTTGTGCAGGCTGACGACACGATCATTGCCAGTGAACGCGCCGCGCAGCGCGCCTTCGACGCGCTCCGGCACCTTGGCGAAGGTCATCTCGCCATCGAGCGACGCAAAAACGGCGCCGCCGATCAGGGCCGCGCCACATAGTCCAGTCAAAATAGTGCCGCTGAACCATTGAACGGAGACACGGCGGCGATCGATCACCGCAGCCTCGGTGCCGTCGACCGAAAGCGGCGGTTCGTGACCGAGATCGATCATCCCGGTCTCGCGCCCAATGCCGCTTCCGCGTGACGCCCGTTGGCTCAACCCTGCATCCCCCCAAATTCCAGCAACTGCGATCGACCTCTGCTCGTCCTTGTCCCCACCTTGATCCCGTGAAGAGGGATCTCGGCAGTGTGGCGAGCCACACGCATCGAATTCGAGAAGCCGATGGCCATTAGCTAGCCGCGATCTCGAACGTCAATGGTGTGCAGATCTCTCGATGTTGCTCGACCGCGATGGAGAAGAGGCGACGGGTTCTTGGAGAAAATCGCCTGGTCCCCCAGAAAAACCACCCGTGCCCCCACAGGTTACGAGCGGTTCAATGCATTCGTTATAGCCAGAACGTCGCAGGATTGTGGCTCAAGTGCGGCATTTGAGGTGGAAAAGCTGCCCTGAAAGCAGGTCGGTGCCCGCCACCCGGCCCGGGGGTGGTTGGAACCTGTTTTGGATGGCCTCGCGGGCTCCTCGGCGACAAACTTTTTTTGAAGTTTTTTGCGGCGAAGGCTGGGTGACGAATTTTTACCTCCGACCTAAGCCACGGAAAGCACAAGAATTTCTTCGCACTGCACAAGCGATTTGGGCGTGCGACGATTTGTTGACAATGGCCGTTGACAATCCCGAGGGGTGGGGACTATAAACCAACCACTGAGCGCGGCGCCGCCGGGTCACTGACCAAGGCGAGCGAACGCGCCTCTGATGCTCCTCACTTAGATGAGTGACACAACAGCCGACATCAATCGGTTGGGGTTCACCGTCGGTCGGTGAAGGGTAGAACCACCCTTCAAGGGTGTGGGATCGCCAGATCCCGGGCTGTTTGACAAGTAAAGATGAAGAAAGAGAAACGTGGACGGCGGAGTCCTTGCGTCTCTCGGAATACTTGAAAGCTTCGGCTTTCGACTTTCTGAGGGTGGACGAAAGACTTCGGCGGTACACGTTTTAAAGGTTACACCATCGCTGCACACGATGTGAATCGTCAGCAGCTCGCCGGTTTCGGCCGGTGAAGAATGGTGGGACCTCGTCAAACGTTGTGATCAGCCGGTTCAAAGTTCAAGTCCAACTTGAGAGTTTGATCCTGGCTCAGAGCGAACGCTGGCGGCAGGCTTAACACATGCAAGTCGAGCGGGCATAGCAATATGTCAGCGGCAGACGGGTGAGTAACGCGTGGGAACGTACCTTTTGGTTCGGAACAACTGAGGGAAACTTCAGCTAATACCGGATAAGCCCTTACGGGGAAAGATTTATCGCCGAAAGATCGGCCCGCGTCTGATTAGCTAGTTGGTGAGGTAATGGCTCACCAAGGCGACGATCAGTAGCTGGTCTGAGAGGATGATCAGCCACATTGGGACTGAGACACGGCCCAAACTCCTACGGGAGGCAGCAGTGGGGAATATTGGACAATGGGCGCAAGCCTGATCCAGCCATGCCGCGTGAGTGATGAAGGCCCTAGGGTTGTAAAGCTCTTTTGTGCGGGAAGATAATGACGGTACCGCAAGAATAAGCCCCGGCTAACTTCGTGCCAGCAGCCGCGGTAATACGAAGGGGGCTAGCGTTGCTCGGAATCACTGGGCGTAAAGGGTGCGTAGGCGGGTCTTTAAGTCAGGGGTGAAATCCTGGAGCTCAACTCCAGAACTGCCTTTGATACTGAAGATCTTGAGTTCGGGAGAGGTGAGTGGAACTGCGAGTGTAGAGGTGAAATTCGTAGATATTCGCAAGAACACCAGTGGCGAAGGCGGCTCACTGGCCCGATACTGACGCTGAGGCACGAAAGCGTGGGGAGCAAACAGGATTAGATACCCTGGTAGTCCACGCCGTAAACGATGAATGCCAGCCGTTAGTGGGTTTACTCACTAGTGGCGCAGCTAACGCTTTAAGCATTCCGCCTGGGGAGTACGGTCGCAAGATTAAAACTCAAAGGAATTGACGGGGGCCCGCACAAGCGGTGGAGCATGTGGTTTAATTCGACGCAACGCGCAGAACCTTACCAGCCCTTGACATCCCGGTCGCGGACTCCAGAGACGGAGTTCTTCAGTTCGGCTGGACCGGAGACAGGTGCTGCATGGCTGTCGTCAGCTCGTGTCGTGAGATGTTGGGTTAAGTCCCGCAACGAGCGCAACCCCCGTCCTTAGTTGCTACCATTTAGTTGAGCACTCTAAGGAGACTGCCGGTGATAAGCCGCGAGGAAGGTGGGGATGACGTCAAGTCCTCATGGCCCTTACGGGCTGGGCTACACACGTGCTACAATGGCGGTGACAATGGGATGCTAAGGGGCGACCCTTCGCAAATCTCAAAAAGCCGTCTCAGTTCGGATTGGGCTCTGCAACTCGAGCCCATGAAGTTGGAATCGCTAGTAATCGTGGATCAGCACGCCACGGTGAATACGTTCCCGGGCCTTGTACACACCGCCCGTCACACCATGGGAGTTGGTTTTACCTGAAGACGGTGCGCTAACCGAAAGGGGGCAGCCGGCCACGGTAGGGTCAGCGACTGGGGTGAAGTCGTAACAAGGTAGCCGTAGGGGAACCTGCGGCTGGATCACCTCCTTTCTAAGGATGATCCTTCAGATCAGCTCACGCTATCTATCGGATCGTTTTAGAAACATTCAGGGGCCAACAGTTTCAGGATTGTTGAGCTCCATTGGCGGGATTTCGCCGTCTTCGTTTCTCTTTCTTCGCGGACGAACACGCGCCAGGGGCTGAGCGCTGTGCGGTGCACCGACTTCAGGTCGAGTGCGCGCCGGCATGTCTCTCGTGTTAGGGGCTTGTAGCTCAGTTGGTTAGAGCGCGCGCTTGATAAGCGTGAGGTCGGAAGTTCAAGTCTTCCCAGGCCCACCATTTTGATCGAGTGCGGAGCATTCGTCTTCTGGTACGGGGCCATAGCTCAGCTGGGAGAGCGCGTGCTTTGCAAGCATGAGGTCGTCGGTTCGATCCCGTCTGGCTCCACCAGATGGAATTGAAGCTCGATAATGCCTCGTTCAATCGTCCGCGAAACATCACTTCGCACTCATTGGTCCGGATGGACGGTGATGTGCGTGTTTTCTGACATCGTAAAGAGGAGATCGATCCGAGTTTGGATCAAGCGAAGCAATTCGCCTGAGCCATTCATTATCTCCGGGATCATTTCGGCGCTCGCTTTCAATCGTGAGATTGGATGCGAGTTGTAAATGATCCCTTTTAGCGAAGCTTGACCGCCTCGCTATCGGGCCGATCTTACGAAGCAAGCTGGTCTTTCTAGTCAATGTCCGGCTGCGCAATCGCATTCATCGAGGATGCGCGCCTGGGACTTCGGTCCTCGGGCAGTTGTGCAGACAACATTCTGCCGAGTGTGTGGACATTGATAATGAGAGCAATCAAGTGCCTTAAGGGTGTTCGGTGGATGCCTTGGCGCTGAGAGGCGATGAAGGACGTGCTACGCTGCGATAAGCCGTGGGGAGCTGCGAAGAAGCTTTGATCCGCGGATTTCCGAATGGGGAAACCCACCTTCGATAGCCGGAACTCCAAGACCTTGTGTGTTGGGGTTCGACCAGAAATGCGAGAAATCAAACCGCGAGGTTTTGGATTTCCGGTTATCAAGAGAAGGTATGAGACCTCCGAATAAAATAGGAGGTTTTAAGCAAACCCAGGGAACTGAAACATCTAAGTACCTGGAGGAAAGGACATCAATCGAGACTCCGTTAGTAGTGGCGAGCGAACGCGGACCAGGCCAGTGATACATCAAAGACAATCGGAACCTGTCAGGAAAGCAGGGCCTCAGAGGGTGATAGCCCCGTACGAGTAATGCGATGATGTATCCACGAGTAAGGCGGGACACGTGTAATCCTGTCTGAACACGGGGGGACCACCCTCCAAGCCTAAGTACTCCTCAGCGACCGATAGTGAACCAGTACCGTGAGGGAAAGGTGAAAAGCACCCCGACGAGGGGAGTGAAATAGACCTGAAACCGGACACCTACAAACAGACGGAGCCCAAGATACGTTCTGGGTGACGTCGTACCTTTTGTATTATGGGCCAGCGACTTAATTTAACGAGCAAGCTTAAGCCGATAGGCGAAGGCGTAGCGAAAGCGAGTCTGAATAGGGCGTCAAGTTCGTTGTATTAGACCCGAAACCTAGTGATCTAGCCATGAGCAGGTTGAAGGTGAGGTAACACTCACTGGAGGACCGAACGGGTGTCTGTTGAAAAAGACTCCGATGACTTGTGGTTAGGGGTGAAAGGCCAATCAAACTGGGAAATAGCTGGTTCTCCGCGAAAGATATTTAGGTATCGCCTCGGATGAATACCTCAGGGGGTAGAGCACTGGATGGGCTAGGGGGACTTACCGTCTTACCAAACCCAACCAAACTCCGAATACCTGAGAGTACTATCCGGGAGTCACACGGCGGGTGCTAACGTCCGTCGTGGAG
>NZ_JASAUT010000040.1:30000-73757 GCF_029952935.1 Bradyrhizobium sp. Mp19
CGACGCCGCCTGCCTTCAAGAATTCACGACGCTTCATGCGTATCCCTCCTGTGTGCCGATACCTCGACAAGGGGAACGATCTTGGTGTCGTCTTTCTTCGCCGATCGATCGACGTTGTGTGATGAATGTGTCCGGTGGCCCTCGACGGGCTCTTGTTGTGGAAATCCGAGTTTCCGGTTCCGCCGGTCAGGATGATCGTTTGCCGGAGGAAATCAAGCGCCTGCCTTCGTTGCAGGTGCGAAGGACAATCGGCGCTGTCGGTCTCATCTGATACCCGCCGCGATGGCTGCCGGCCTTGCCGCGATCTGCTACGCAGGGCGAGTGGGTTGATGGGAGTTCCAGGACATGGCCAACAAGAAAGTCGTGGTTGCCGGCGCGACCGGCCTCGTGGGCAACGCCGCCTTGCGACACTTCGGCGCATCCGACGATTGCGAGCGGATTGCGCTGTCGCGCCGCAAGCCACGCGATCTCTACGGCGCACGGCATGTGCGAATCGATCTCACCAGCGCGGAGGATTGCCGTCGCGCCGCGGCCGAGCTCGGCGGCGCAACGCAACTAATCTACGCCGCGCTCTATGAGGCGCCCAGCCTGGTCGATGGCTGGCGCGATGCCGGGCAGATCGAAACCAACGACCGGATGCTGCGGAATTTGATGGGCGTGCTCGAACCCGTCGCGCCCGATCTCAAGCATGTCGCGCTGCTGCAGGGCACCAAGGCCTATGGCGTGCATGTCCGGCCGCTCACGGTGCCGGCGCGCGAGGGCCGTTCCGAAATGTACGAGCAGCCGAATTTCTATTGGGCGCAGGAGAATTTCCTGCGCGAGCTGCAGCGGGGCAAGAGCTGGCATTGGAGCATCCTGCGCCCGGTCTTGATCATCGGCGAAGCCATGGGCGGTGCGATGGACCTGATCCCGCCGCTCGGCGTCTATGCGGCGGTGCTGCGCGCGCAGGGAAGGCCGCTGGATTATCCCGGCGGTGCGCCGCGCGTCGCGCAGGCGGTCGATGTCGATCTGCTGGCACGCGCGATCGCCTGGTCGGGCGACGCCGAGGCTGCGCGCAATGAAGCGTTCAACGTCACCAATGGCGACGTCTTCACCTGGGAAAATATCTGGCCGGCGGTCTCGGACGCGCTCGAGATGACGCCGGGCCGGCACGTGCCGCTGTCGCTGGCGCAGAGCTGGCCGCAATGGATCGCGCCGTGGGACGAGTTGCGCAGGAAGCACGACCTGATCGCGCCCGGACTGGAAGAGTTCGTCGGCCTGTCGTTCCAATATGCCGACTACAGCCTGCGCTACGGACAGACTGAATCGGGTCCGCCGTCGATCGTCTCGACGGTGAAGATCAACCAGGCCGGCTTCACCGAGATGATGGATACCGAGGCGATGTTCCACAAATGGTTCAGGCTGGCGAAGGCGAGCCGGCTGCTGCCGTAAGTCGTTCTGCCCGCGCTCTCTCTACTCCCTCTCCCCGTTCTTACGGGGAGAGGGTGGGGTGAGGGGCCTCCATCCGGCGAGCAGAATAGAGTTTGTCGAGCAGTGTGCCTCGCCCCTCACCCGGATCGCACCGGACGATGCTTCGCATCGCCGGGGCGATCCGACCTCTCCCCGCAAAGCGCGGGGAGAGGTGAAGGCCATCCCGTCGTTCGAGCGTCAGCGCGAAAACGCGGCTTCCATCGCCTTGCGCGTCTTGATCGTGTCGTTCGTCTCGTCGACCTCGACATCGCTCCAGCGCACCACCGCGCCATGGGCGACGTCGCTCTTCAGCTTCACCCGATGGGCAAGTCCGATCGGCAGTGCGCCGGTGGCGAGGCTGGCGGCGGCCGGCATCAGCTTGCCCCACACGGTGTAGCCGCCTTCGCCGTCGAGCATCTCGCCGGCGCGCAGATTGCGCTTGGCCACCGACGCGACGTCGCCGCGGAAGCCGCGCGGCTGCCCGGTCGGCTCGTTGCGCAGCGCCGCCGACAGCACGGAGATGTTCAGCTCGAGCCCGATCAGGTGATACGGCTTGTACATCGCCGCATAGCGGCCGGAGGCGTCGGTCTTGAGGCCGTACTGCCTGAAGCAATCGGCGGCATAATCGTTGGGCGCTTCCAGCACCACATAAACGCCCCAGCGCAAATCGCGAAACACCGGACGGCCGTCGCGCTCCAGCGACGACACCACTTCGACGATGCCGGATTTCTCCAGCACGCCGCCCTTGTCGCGCGGCCGCATCACATGCGGCAGGTCGTCGACGCCGCAGGGCGGAAACAGCAATCCCTCCGACGGCACGTCGAGGGTGCAGGCGTTGGCGATCGCCGCCATCTCGATCGCGGATTTGGTGCCGTCGAGGAAGGAGTTGAACATCTGCGGGTTCATGCCGGCGGACTGTGCCTCGCCGGCGGTGAGCCCGTAATGCTGCCACACGCCCTCCGGCGTCACGTCGTGATAGGCCGGCAGGTATTTGGTGCCCTTGCCGGCGGCGACGACGCGGAAGCCTGTCGCGCGCGCCCAATCGACCATCTCGGCCGTCAGCGCCGGCTGGTCGCCATAGGCAAGCGAATAGACCACGCCGGCCTTGCGTGCCTCCTCGGCGAGCAGCGGCCCTGCCAGCACATCGGCCTCGACATTGACCATCACGACATGCTTGCCGGCGGCGATCGCCGCGCGGGCATGGCGGATGCCGACGGCGGGATTGCCGGTCGCTTCCACCACGACATCGAATGCGCCGCCGGCGATCGCACGTGCACCGTCGTCGGTGAAGGTGGTGGCGCTGATCCGCGCGTCGTCCCAGCCGACGGTGCGGCACGCCTCGCGGGCGCGGTCGCGGTCGAGATCGACGATCACGGGCACCTCAAGCCCCGGCGTGTGTGGCACCTGCGACAGGAACATCGAGCCGAATTTTCCGGCGCCGATCAGGACAACGCGCACCGGCTTGCCGGCGGCGGCGCGGGTTTTGAGGAGGTGATGCAGGTTCATGATGCTTTCCAATTAGAGAGTCACTCCGGGGCGACGCGTAGCGTCGAACCCGGAAACTCGAGATTCCCAGATGCGCAATTGCGCATCTGCGGTTCCCGCTTCGCGTGCCCCGGAATGACGGTCGAAGACTTTACTCCGCCGCCTGCCGCGGTGCACGGGCGAGCCGCAGCAGCGCGTCGTCGGCGACGGTCTGGATCGGCGTGAAGTCGCGGTGCGCGATGTAGTCGGGCCGCGTCGGGGTGCGGATGTAGTTCGAGACCGCGTTCAGCGTCAGGTAGACGATCTTGCGCGGGTAGGGCGTGATGTTGCCGCTCGATCCGTGCACCAGATTGCCGTGGAACATCAGCATGCCGCCGGGCTTGCCGGTCGGCGCGACGATGCCGCCCTGCTTCACGAGGCGGGTCACCGTCTCCTCGTCCAGCGTCCACAGCGGGTAGGACGTGGTTTCGAGGTCGTGCGAGGCCTTGAGGTCGCCGGCGGTCTGGCTCTGCGGCACCAGCATCAGCGGGCCGTTGATCGGCATCACCTCGTCGAGGAAGATCGCGATGTTCATCGCGCGCGGTTCCGGCATGCCGTCATCGCGCTTCCAGGTGCCGTAGTCCTGGTGCCACTGCCAGACGTCGCCGGTGAAGGCCGCCTTCGCGTTGATCTTGAACTGATGCATGTAGACCTTCTCACCGAACAGCTGCTCGATGGGGTCGATCATGCGCGGATGCGCGCCGAGGAGCCCGAACGCCTCATTGTAGAGATGCGCGGCAAAGGCCGTGCGCGGCGCCCCGCTCTTCTCGCGCCACACCTCGGGGCGATTGGCGTCATAGATCGAGACCGCCTCGCGCGCGAGGAAATCGACCTCTTCCTGGCTGAACAGCTCGGGCAGGAACAGCCAGCCTTCGCGATGGAAAAATTCGACCTGCTCTTGGGTCAGTTTCATGGTGCTTTCCTCCTGTTGTTATTCTGTCTCCCCTCATGGTGAGGAGCGCGCCTTCGCGCGTCTCGAACCATGAGGCCTCGCTGGCTCATCCTTCGAGACGCGGCTTGCGCCGTTCCTCAGGATGAGGTCGGCCGGCGGTTCACGCCGCCACGTCGATTGCCCTCAGCTTCTCCTCGGTCATCCGCCCTGCCGTCTGCGCATGCGCCAGCGCCGCGGCTTCTGCCGCTGCGGCATTGCCGGAAAAAACATGCGCGGCGATGGTCTCGTGCTCGGTCCAGGCGCTGCCGCGGTAATCGAGCTCGGCGAGCACGGTCGCCATCGAGCGGCGCATATGCGGCCATTGCGGCGCGATCATCTCCTCGATCGCGGAATTGCCGGCGAGACGATAGATCGCGCTGTGGAAATCGACGTCGAGTGCGATCAGGCGCGCCAGCGGCGTACCGTCGTCAATCGCGCGTCCGGCTTCGAGCGCGGATTCGAGTTGCGCGCGTGCCGCGGCATCCGCTTTGACACGCGCAGCGGCAAGCCGCGCCGCCAGCGCATCGATGGCGCCGCGGACTTCATAGAGTTCGCGGATGCGCTGCGGATCGAGTTGCGTCACCTCGAAGCCGCGTTTGCCGCTCTCGGCGACAAGGCCCTGGCGATGCAACAGATGCAGGGCGTGCGAAATCGGCTGGCGCGAGACGCCGAGCCGATCGGCAAGTTCGTTCTGGGTGATGCGCTGGCCAGGCAGCAACGTGCGGTCGATGATCGCTTCGAGCAATCGCCCGTAGACCTGGTCGATGAGGTTTGGAAGCGGGTCCAACGGGATCATAACGACCGTCCAGTTTGGAATACGGAATTCCGTGTTCGAAAATGAGCCTACCGCGGGTTATGGAAGCGGTCAAGGCGGATGGACAACGAAATACTAAGCGATTGAAATGACAATGATTTATGAGGCGGTCGGAGAGGGGGCACCGCCGCCCCGTGCATCCGGCGGAGGTTAATCAAGTGAGGTGAGCACATCGGTTAGGCTCCCTCCCCCCTTGCGGGGGAGGCTTGGGGAGAGGGTGGCCCCGGGCGCCGGCGCTGAAGATTGGCACGCTCTTTCAAAGGATGCTGCTGCGCCTCCGCGCCCCGCTACTTCGCCTTGCCCAGCTCCATCAGCGTCCGCGTCATCAGATAGAGTCGCGGCACGATCGAGTTGGTGTCGATGTATTCGTCGCGCGCGTGATAGCCCCAGCCGGCGAGGCCGAAGCTTTCGACCACGACGGCCTTGCCGCTGCGCGCGGCGTAGCCGGCGTCGGTCGCGCCGCCGGTCATTTCCGCGATGTCGAGCGTGCGCCCGAGCTCGGTGTAGATCGCCTGTCCTTGCCTGGCGAGCGCGCGGCCGCGATCATCGGCGACGAAGGGTGGACGGCCCGCGACGACCTTCACGGTCACCTCGGTGTCCGCGATCAGTCTGTTCTTCACCTTCTCGTCGAGCGCGGCCTGCAGCTTTTGCACGCCGTCGGGAATGGTGAGGCGGATGTCGGCACCGGCGGTGGCGTGATCGGGGATTTGGTTGCGCACGGTGCCGGCCTTCGCGGTGGTCCAGTTCAGCTGCGTGCCCGGAATCGATTTCGCGACGTCCTGGGTCTGCAGCAATTGATGCGCGAGCTCGATCAGCGCGTTGCGGCCGAGCTGCGGCGCCGCGCCGGCATGCGAGGCCTTGCCCTTGACATCGATCGTGCCGGTGGCGGTGCCGCTGGCGCCGAGCAGCAGACTCTCATTTTTCGCGACCGGCGGCGCAACCGTCGGCTCGCAGGACAGCACCACATCGTGCTGGTCGGCGAGCTCGGCGATGATCTCGCCGGAGCCGATCGAACCGACCTCCTCATCCGGATTGAACGACACCGTGAGCTTGGCGTAGTCGCGCCAGCCCGCATCGTTCAGGATCTTCAGTGAATGCAGGATGACGGCGATGCCGCCCTTGTCGTCGGCAATGCCGGGCCCATAGATCCTGGTGCCGTCGACCTTGTAGGGCTGGGTGTCGAGGATGCCGTGCTCATACACCGTATCCATATGCGCGATCAGCATCAGCTTTCTGCTGCCGCTGCCTTCGAAGGTGCCGATCACCATGTCGGCACCGGCGCCCTTCGTGGTCTTGCGGCGTTCGGTCCTGGCGCCGAGCGCCTTCAGCCGCGCCTCGGTGTAGTCGGCCATCTTCTTCAGACCTTCGACATCGCTGGAGCCTGACTCGATCAGCACCATGTCGTGCAGGCTCTCGATCACCGCCGGCTGGGCCTGCTCGGCGGCCGCACGCAGTTTTTCGTCTGCGGCGGCAAAGGCGGAGGAGGAGGCGAGGGCGAGCAGGCCGGCCGACGCGAGCAATCTGATGGATAGTTTCATGATCGTCCTCCCTGCGCAGATGCAGGGAGACACTAGCATTGCGACTTGTCTGCCTCCAGCTGTGTCAGCTGCGCTCGAGCACCGCGACATCGAAGGTCTCGATCTCCGAGGCATCGGCGGTCGCATCGATCGCCGCGATCCGGTCGCCTGAGATCGTGACCCGCAGCACGATGCGCAGCGCGCCGCCGAAGATGACGGCAACGCCGATCGCGCCGTCGACCAGCGCGGGCTTCGCCGCCTGCGCGCGTCCCTTGAAGCTTTCGGCCACCGCTGCGGCGCCGCGGATGACCGGCAGCGAGCCGAGCCGCTGCGCGGCCTGATCGGCGCGCACCACGACATCAGGCGCCAGCACGGCCAGCAGTCCTTCGAAATCGCCGTTGCGGGACGCGGCGAGAAAGGCCTCGACGATGCCGCGCTGCCGGCTGAGATCGGCATCCGGTGCAGGTGGCGTGCCCTGCACGCGACGCCTGGCACGGCTGGCGAGCTGCCGCGCGGCGGCCGGCGTGCGGCCGACGATCGGCGCGATCTCTTCGAACGGCACCGCGAACATGTCGTGCAGCACGAAAGCCAGCCGTTCGGCCGGCGCCAGCGTTTCCAGCACCACGAGCAGCGCCGCGCCGACGGAATCCGCCATCTCGGTCTCGCGCTCGGACGGATTGTCCGCGACCGGCTCTGGCACATGTGGGCCGATCGGCTCCTCGCGGCGCGATTTGCGCGAGCGCAGCATGTCGAGGCAGATCCGCGCGATCACCGTGGTCAGCCATCCCCCGAGATTGTCGACCGCAGCAGCGTCGGTGCGGCCGAGCCGCAGCCAGGTTTCCTGCACGGCGTCGTCGACCTCCGCCGTCGAGCCCAGCATGCGGTAGGCCACGGCCCGCAAGCGCGGCCGGTTGGCCTCGAACTGTTCGGTGAGAGAATTTTTCTCGTCCATCGGTCACATTCCCTTTGTCCGCTCCGTCATGGCTATGACGAACGAAACTGCGCCGATGTGACAACAGATCGGCGCGGCGCCGTCAAAAGGCAAATCAGGAGAATGAGATGATGAAAGCCCGCATGAACCACCCGGTGATGGTTGTTCCCGAGGCCATGAAGGCGTTGCAGGCGCTGAGCGAGAGCACCAAGCCGGCATTGCCGGAAAAGCTGCTGGAACTGGTGCATCTGCGCGCCAGTCAGATCAATGGCTGCAGCGTCTGCGTCGACATGCACCCGAAACTCGCCCGGCGCGCCGGCGAGACCGACGAGCGGCTGTTCGCGGTCGGCGCCTGGCGCGACGCGCCTTATTTCACCGAGGCCGAGCGCGCCGCGCTGGCTCTGACCGAAGCGGTGACCCGGCTCAGCGACCGCGAGGATCCGGTGACGGACGCAGTGTGGGACGAGGCTGCCAAGCACTTTGACGAACAGCAACTCGCGTCTCTGGTGCTGGGCATCGCGGCGATCAACGTCTGGAACCGGCTGAACGTCGCCGTGCGCCAGCCGGTCGGCGCCTGGAAGGTGTGAGAGAGTAGCTTTCTTGCTTCGCCTCTCCCCTTGTGGGAGAGGCCGCCACCGATGCGTCGCATCGGTGGCGGGTGAGGGGTCTGTCTCCGCGGAGAGAGAGACCCCTCACCCGGCACGATGTCGCTGCGCGTCATCGCGCCACCCTCTCCCACAAGGGGAGAGGGTACACCGCCTATGCCGCCAAGAACTCCAGCACGATCTCGCAGTAGCGCTGCGGCGCCTGCTCGAACATCGGATGCGTGGTGCCGGGGATCATCTCGGTGCGCGAACCCTTCACATTGGCAGCGAGCGCGTGCAGCACCTTCGGCAGCACGCCCTTGGTGTTGGCGCCGCCGATGAAGAGCGTCGGTGTCTTGATCGCTTCCGCGTCCGCCTTCGAGAATGGTGGGCGCTGGTCGCGGGTCTGGCCGATCAGCGTGGTCGCATTGTCGCGCAGCAGCTGCTTGGAGGTCGCCGGAATCCGTTTCCACGCGCCGGGGCCTTCGAGCGCGTCCATGAAGATCTGCAAGCCGCCGTCGATATCGCCTTTGGCGATTTCCACCGCACATGCTGCGAAGCGTGCTGCCAGCGGTGAGGGCCCCGGCTTGAAATCGGGGTCGAGGGTCGCGTCGAGCTCGCCGCCCGGCTCGGCGAGGATCAGCTTGCGCAAAAGGTCGGGCCGCCGCTGCGCGGCGCGGAAGCAGATATGGCCGCCGCGGGAATGCCCCATCAGGTCGACCGGTTTGGTGTCGAAGGCCTCGATGAAGGCGATCACATCGTCGACATGCTGCGCGATCGAATAGGTGTCGCCGACGCCGTCCCACCGCGCCGGGAAGAAATGCCGCAGGCTGACCGCGATCACGCGGTGCCGGCGCGTCAGCGGGCCGAGCACCGCCGACCAGATCCGGAAATCGCACAGCGAGCCGTGTACGCAGACCAGCGGCGGGCCCTCTCCGACATCGAGATAGGGCATGTCGAAACCGTTGACGTGGAGGCTGTACATTTTGGGCTCGCGGAGGGGAGGTAGATGTTGTTGATTTGGCCCAAGTTCCCACGGAATTCGGGTGGATAGCAACATTCTCCAAGCCTAGATTCCGGATCAACAGCAAGCTCACGCGAGAGCTGAAGGGAACATCTGGAGCGAGCCATGACCGGCCAGCATTTTGCAATCTTCGAGACCATGATCGGCGCCTGCGGCGTCGTCTGGGGCGAGCACGGCGTCACCGGCGTGCAGCTGCCGATGGGCACCGAGGAGAAGACCCGCAAGCGGATCTTTCAGCGCAACGGCGAGGTCACCGAGGCGGCGCCGCCGGCGGAGGTGCAGCACGCGATCGACGGTATGATCGAGCTGCTCGCCGGCAAGCCGAACGACCTCGCCGACATCGTGCTTGATCTCGACGGCGTGCCGGAGTTCAACCGCGGCGTCTACGACATTGCGCGGAAAATTCCGCCGGGCAAGACCATGACCTATGGCGACATCGCCAAGCAGCTCGGCGGCGTCGAGCTGTCGCGCGACGTCGGCCAGGCGCTCGGCCGCAACCCGTGCCCGATCGTGGTGCCCTGTCACCGCGTGCTGGCGGCCGGCAACAAGCCGGGCGGCTTCTCGGCCAATGGCGGCGTGGTCACCAAGCTGAAGATGCTGCAGATCGAAGGCGCGATCGTGAACCACACGCCGAGTTTGTTCGATTAGGGCGGGCTCGATCTGCCCCCTCTCCCCGTTCTTACGGGGTCGAGACGAGCGAAGCTCGCTCTTAGAGGGCAGGGGTGAGGGGCTTTCACCGCGAGTAACGTAGCTGGTTAGACCTGTACCCCCTCACCCGGATTGCATCTGCGATGCAACCCGACCTCTCCCCGCAAGCGGGGCGAGATGAACCGAGCAAGGGGCGTCGCCTACACCGTCTCGCACACAAACCCGTTGCCCTTCCGCCTGATCTTGCCAATCGACGGCGAAGGGAAATGCGCGGGGCAGCACAGCGTGTCGGTGTCGCAATAGCGCTCCAGGAAACCGCGCCGCGTCTTCGCGGCTTGCGCCTGGTCGACGTCGAACTTCGCCGACAGCTCCGGATAATGCGTCTGGATCGGCGAGTGCATCAGATCGCCGGAAAAGACCGCAGCGTCCTTGCCGCGGCCGAAGGCGAAGGCGACGTGACCGGGCGTGTGGCCGGGCGTCGGCAGGATGCGGGCGTGGTCGCCGATCGCAAAGTCATGGCCGACGATCTCGGCCCGCCTGGCCTCGACCACCGGCAGCACGCTGTCCACGAAAGGCGGGACCTCGGCCTTCGCGTTGCTCTCGGTCCAGTAGTCGAACTCGGCCTTGTCGAACACGTAGCGCGCGTTTGGAAAGGTCGGCACCCAGCGGCCGTTCTCCAGTCGCGTGTTCCAGCCGACGTGATCGACATGCAGATGCGTGCACATCACATAGTCGATGTCACCGACCGAAAAGCCGGCTGACGCCAGACTGCGCAGATAGTTGTCGTCGGTCTTCATGTTCCATTTCGGCCGCGCCGGCCGCGGCTTGTCGTTGCCGATGCAGCTGTCGATCAGGATGGTGTGGTGCGGCGTCTTCACGACATAGGACTGGAACGCCAGGATCAAGGTGTCGCTGTCGTCGAGCGCGCCGGTGGCCTGCATCCAGCCGCGGTTCTCGGCGAGGACTTCCGGCGTCAGCCCGGGCAGCATGTCGTGCGCGGGCAGGAACGTCGTCTCCTGCTCGACGATGCGATGAATGGTGAGATCGCCGGCGGCAAACTTCAGGCTCATGGTGATTCCTTGGCGTTGGTGTTTTCGAGCGAAGTGGAGTCCGGTTCGCGTGAAGAAGACGCGAAAAAAGATTCTAGTGCGCGTCGCGCACGGCGGGAATGATGATGTTGGCGAGGATATCCATCGCCGCAAGGCCTTCCTTCGGCAGCCCGGTACGGCCGTCGTCGGCCCTCACATCAGTGCCCAGGACGGTCAACGCGAGCACAAGGCTCGCGCCGAAGAAATGGAAGAGGGGGAAGCGATCGCGCATCTTGCTTTCCCCCTGCCTTGGTTACGCCGCTGGCGGCGCCGAGATCTTCACCGACGGCCGCTCCAGCATTTTCTGGTAGAAGGTGTCGAGCTTGGGATAGGCCTTGCGCCAGCCGCAATCGGCGAAGCGGAAATCGGCATAGCCGAGTACGCAGACGAGGCCGATCTGCGCGATGTCGAACGACGAGCCGTTCAGCACGTCCGGCCGGTTCTCGAACCGCGCCATGCCGGCCCAGGCCCTATTCCAGTGATCGTCGTGCCAGGCCTGCCACAGCGAGCCCTGCGGCCGCACCATCTTCTCGTAGCGGCACAGCAGCATGGAATCGAGCATGCCGTTGAGCAGGGAGTGATCGGTCTTCAGCTTCCAGCGCCGCGGGCCGTAGCCCGGGATCAGCCGGCCGCCGCCGAGCTCGTTGAGATATTCGACGATGACATAGGAATCGAGGATGACATCGCCATGGTCGAGGATCAGCACCGGCAGTTTCTTGAGCGGCGAGATCCTGGAATATTCGTCGTTGGCCGTGCCGGGCGCGACGGTCGCCGGCACCAGCTCGATCTTGTCGATCAGGCCAAGCTCGATCGCCGCGATGCGCACCTTGCGGGCGAACGGAGAGGCGGGAGAGAAGGTGAGTTTCATGAAGATGACCTCGTTTCGCAAACACGGTCGTCATCCTGAGAGACCGTGAATGTATGACTCTCGATGACGCAACATACTCGATGTCGTCCCGGCCTAGTGCGCAATTGCGCACGGGAGCCGGGACCCATAACCACCGAAGGTCATTGTTGCGCGACGCTGGGGCCACAGCCTTCTAACAACTCAACCCTGTGGTTATGGGTCCCGGCTTTCGCCGGGACGACAAGGGGAGAGATTGCGCTGTATCCCCGTCATCCCGCGCAACGGCAAAGCCGTTGCGCGGGATGACGATCCCGTAAACTACGCCCCAACGATTTCCTGGCGCTGCTCGCCGAGGCCTTCGATGCCGAGCGTCACGACGTCGCCGACATTGAGATATTGCGGCGGCTTCATGCCGGTGCCGACGCCGGGAGGGGTGCCCGTCGTGACGATGTCGCCGGGCAGCAGCGTCATGAACTGCGAGACGTAGGAGATGCACTTCGCCATCGTAAAGATCATGGTCGAGGTCGTGCCGGTCTGGCGGCGCTGGCCGTTGACGTCGAGCCACATCGACAGCTTCTGCACGTCGGCGATTTCATCCTTGGTGGCGAGCCACGGGCCGACCGGGCCGAACGTGTCGTGCGACTTGCCCTTGGTCCATTGACCGAGGCGCTCGATCTGGAAGTTGCGCTCGGAGACGTCGTTGCAGATGCAGTAGCCGGCGACGTGGTTCAGCGCGTCGGCTTCCGACACATACTTGGCGCGGGTGCCGATGATGGCGGCGATCTCGACTTCCCAGTCGAGCTTGGTCGAACCGCGCGGCTTCTCGACCGGATCGTTGGGACCGGACAGCGCGGTGTTGGCCTTCAGGAAGAAGATCGGCTCTGACGGGATCGGGTTGCCGGTTTCCTTGGCGTGGTCGGAATAGTTCAGGCCGATCGCGACGAATTTGGAGATGCCGGTGACGGGGGCGCCGAAGCGCGGCTTGCCGGAGACGGCGGGGAGGGAGGCGGGATCGAGGGCGGAAAGCTTCTTCAGCGAGTCCGGCGTGTAGGCGTCGCCGGTCAGGTCCTTCAGATGGGCCGACAGGTCGCGGAGCTGGCCCGATTTATCGATCAGACCGGGCTTTTCCGCACCCTTTTCGCCATAACGAACAAGCTTCATGTTGATCACTCCCTACGATGTCCTGAGAGATTGTTACTGGTATACCTCGACACGCTTCATGGAACAGCGCGCCGGGAAATTCAACCGCTTCACGGCCATGGCATTGCAGCCATCACCTTCCGGGGTGGCCGCTTTGAGCCCTTCGATCGCCGGTCATGATCGCGGACGGGGCGCCGCCAGCATCCGCGTGAACATCTCTTCCAGCAGGCGGCATGATGGCTCGGGATCGCGCGTGCCCGCGACGATCGCATCGTCGGCCACGGCATGCATCCCGTCGAATACAATCAGTGCCGCGCTGCGGGCGTCCGGGAAAGCCCAGACGCCGGCCTTCCGGCCGTCCTCCAGCACGGCGACGATCTGGGCGATCACGTCGTCCTTTTCTTGCGACTGCCGCTGATGATGCGGGAAGTCGTGAAACACGACGTCATGCAGCTCGACATTGGCGAGATAGGTTCCGACGGCGCCCCGCAGCCAGGCCGACAGCCGTCCGGCGTGGTCGTCCGCGGCACGTTCGCTGATCGCCGCCGCCACCCGGGCGAGGAAGTCCTGCGCGAAGCGCGTGCGCAAGGCGATGATCACGTCGGCCTTGGTCGAGAAGTAATGATAGAAGGTGCCCTTCGCGACGCCGGCCCGGGCGGCGATGTCGTCGATCGTGGTGGCCTCGATGCCCTTCGCGATGAAGAGGGCCGCCGCAGCCGACATCAGGTCGTCGACCCTGACCTCGGCGGGCTGGGTCCGTCTCCAGCGTTGCGCCGCGCCGCGCGTGGCTGCCGCCTTCCGCTTCCCGATCATACCGTCAGCATCCATCCGCACCTGATATCCGATTCTTGGATCGCATATTTAGAATGACTTTGAAATAGCTTAGACGCATTGACCGACTGTCAGTCGATAGATATTTCTGCCCCGCCGCCGTCAGGGTCCGCGCGATCGGCACGGTCTGGCGCCGTCATCATGAGGAAGCTTCCATGAAATTCTTTCGCGAGGCCGAGCCCGGCATCTTCATCGCAACCGGCCGTCTGCAGACCGAGCAGGACGGCTGCGACTGGACCGCGGAATACAGCGAGCTGCTTGCCGCAAACCGACCGCTCGCCGTGATCGTCAACGTCAACGATCAGCCGGAGGTCGCCGCCGGCAAGCCGATGGTGCTGTGGATGAAGGCGCGCAAGGCCGAGCTCGGCCGGCTGATCCGGGTCACCGTCTATACCGCCGATGACGCGGAGGAGCGCGCCGAGCTCGAGCGCAATCTTCCCGGACGGGCCAAGGCCTTGCCCTATCCGGCCGCGATCGCCGCCAGCGAAGCCGACGCGCTCTTCCTCGCGCGCGCCAGTCTGATCTAGGAAACGAGGCTGGATAAAACTGCGCTCCCTCTCCCGCTAGCGGGCAGGGCTATCGCATTTCGTGGCGGTGCCCTCGTGGCCATCCTTCGCGACGCCCGCCTTCGACGGGCTCCTCAGGATGAGGTCTTGTTTTGCGGCACAATAGTAGACCCTCATGGTGAGGAGCGCCGCTTGCGGCGCGTCTCGAACCACGAGGCCAAGCACTTGCGCGGTCGCCAAGGGGCATATGCGATAGCCCTGCGCTTGCGGGGAGGCCTGGGGTGGGGGTCTCGCCGCGAGTCGCCTGGTGGAGAGAGCCCCCACCCGACGCGCTCTGGCGCGCAAGTGCGCTGCCGAGCGCGTCGACCTAAGAGCGAGCTTCGCTCGTCTCGACCCCGCAAGCGGGAGAGGTGCAGCGAATCTGTTGCGGCACTGATTCGACCGAGAAACATCACGCTCTATGCCTCCAGCGCGACGAACCTGAAGGCGTTGCCGTCGCGCTTGATGTGGCCGGCGTTGAAATGCCCGCCGATCACCAGCGTCGGCGTGTCGGCAAAGCGCGAGAACAATTCTCGCCGCGTCGCGGCCGATTGCCTCTGGTCGGAGTCCGCGGTCGACGACCAGTCGAGGTGGTACATCTGGCAGGGATGATGCGCGACATCGCCGGTCAGCAGCCCTTCCGCGCCGCCGGACCTGATGTGGATGCTCATATGGCCGGGGCTGTGACCTGGCGTCGGGATCAGCGTGATCTCCTCCGTCAGGCGGTGGTCGCTCGGCACCAGCTCCGCCTTGCCGGCATCCGCGATCGGCTTCACGGAATCGGCGAACACAGCGGCATGCGCGGGATCGTCGCTGTGGTCGCGCCAGTGCTCGTATTCGGTCTTGCCGAACACGTAGCGGGCATTGGCGAAGGTCGGCACCCATTTGCCGCCGACGAGTTTTGTGTTCCAGCCGACATGGTCGACATGCAGATGCGTGCACAGCACGGTGTCGATGGTGTCGGGCGCAAATCCGGCGGCGGTCAGTTTTTCCAGGAACGGATCGCTGCGGTTGTTCCAGGTCGGCACGTTGCGGCCCTGCTTGTCGTTGCCGAGCCCGGTGTCGACGATGATGCGGTGCTCCGGCGTCTCCACCAGCAGCGAATGGATCGACATTTTCAGCCGGCCCTCCTCATTGGCGAAATGCGGGATCAGCCAGGGCAGGCTCTGGATCTCCTCCCGGGCGGCCAGCGGCAGGATGAAGCGCGTGCTGCCGACGGTCTCGAGCTCGACGACCTTGGTGATCCTGACCTTGCCTACGGTCCAGTGCATGCGGCGTGCCCTCTGTTTTTTGTTGCTCTTGCCCGACCATGCGGGTTTCCGCACGCCGGCGCAATGGATCAAGTCGGCGCCTCCTGCGTTACCGCCTCGTTGGAAGAAGGAGTGTGCAATGCCGGAACTCGCAATCTCCCCTGAAAAAGTTGGCTTCTTGATCGAGAAGGCGCGGGAATTCGATGTCAAGGAGGGGATCGTCGATCCCGACTCCGGCTCGAACGGCGCCGACGACGAGATGATCGACGTGCTGGAGGACAACGGCAACGATCCGGTGGCGCGCGAGATCACCGGCTTCATCAACGCGCTCAGCGAGGACGAGCAGGTCGACCTCGTCGCCTTGATGCGGCTCGGCCGCGGCGACGGCACGATCGAGGAATGGGCCGATCTCCGCCGCGAGGCCGCGCGCGGACGCAACGGCCGTACCGCGAGCTATCTGCTGGGCGAGCCCATGCTCGGCGATTTCCTCGCCGAAGGGCTCGACGAGTTCGGCCTGTCGCCGAGTGACGAGCGCATCACGCCGATCCAGTAGGTAGTAGAAGCGTGCTGTTCTCCTTACCTCGCCCCGCTTGCGGGGAGAGGTCGGAATTCAAGCGAAGCTTGAATTCCGGGTGAGGGGGGCCTCCGCAGTCTTTGTCTTCACCGCCTTTGCGGTGACGGCCCCTCACCCCGACCCTCTAAGAGCGAGCTTCGCTCGTCTCGACCCCGTAAGAACGGGGAGAGGGAGAAGGAAAACATTCGCTTGCTAACGCGCGCAGTCGACGATCACGGTGCCGATCTTGTCGCCCTTCTCGACGGCGAGATGGGCGTCGGCGGTCTCGGCGAGCGCGAATTGCCCGGCGATATTGTGCACGCGGGTACCCGACGCCAGCCATTGGGTGATGTCGGCCTGCGCGGCCGCGAGCAGCGGCGGCGGCAGCGCGAACAGCACCAGCGACCGCACGGTGATGCATTTCTCCATCAATTCGCGCACCGGCAGTGTCGGCGTGCGGTTGCCGTTGGTGGCGTAGACCGCGATCGTCGAGTTCATCGCCATGATCTTCAGCGTGGTCGCGAGATTGCCGCCGAAATCGACGTCGATCACGCGGTCGACGCCGCGGTTCTCGGTGAAGGCCATCACCTTGGAGACGACGTCCTCGGTCCGGTAATTGACGACGGTGTCGGCGCCGGCGAGCCGCGCCTCGACGTCCTTGACCTGCGAACTGACGGTCGCAATCACGCGCGCGCCGCCCCATTTTGCCAATTGCACGGCGTAGTGACCGACCGCGCCGGCGCCGCCGGTGACCAGCACCGTCTGCCCCGAGATCGGGCCGTCCGCGAACAGCGCGCACCACGCGGTCATGCAGGGGATACCGAGCGTCGCGCCGGCCGCGAACGACACGTCCTGCGGCAGCGGCGTCACCAGATAGTCGGCAAGCGTGATGTATTCGGCCGCGGTGCCGAAGGCGCGGCCGTTGCGCTGGCCGTTGAACAGCCAGACGCGATCACCGACCGCAAAGCGGGTGACGCCTTCGCCGACCTGGTCGATGATCCCGGCGCCGTCGCTGTTCGGGATCACGCGTGGGAATTCCATCGCGCGATAGTTGCCGCTGCGGCGGCCGACATCGGCCGGGTTGACGCCGGACGCCTCGAGGCGAACCCGGACTTCGCCGGGACCGGCTTCCGGCGTCGGCATCTCGCCGACGGTAAGCACCGTCGGCGCCGCGCCGGTTCGTTCGTACCAGACCGCTCTCATCTAGCGCCCCTTTCCGAAGTTCGTGAACTCGTCCAGCGACCTCTTGCGCGAACTGCGGAAAGCAAGAGGGCGCTGGCAAGAGTCATAGGTCTCTAGTGCCGCTTGACCGATTTGAAGTTCCCAATCGGTCTCGGCGCATACAGCGCAGGAACTTCAAATCGGCGGCACTAGAGCGTGCCCGGGAAGGCGCCGCCATCGAGCAGCAGGTTCTGCCCGGTGATGAAGCCGGCCTTGGCGCCGCACAGGAATGCGCAGGCATAGCCGAATTCGTCGGGATCGCCGAAGCGGCCGGCGGGGTTCAGCTTGGCGCGCTCGGCCAGGACCTGCTCGGCCGAGATGCCGCGCTTCTCGGCCTCGGGCTTCGCGGTGCCGCGCAGGCGGTCGGTCTCGAACGGGCCCGGCAGCAGGCCGTTGATGGTGACGTTGTTGATGACGGTCTTGCGCGACAGGCCGGCGACGAAGCCGGTGAGGCCGGCGCGGGCGCCGTTGGACAGACCGAGGATCTCGATCGGTGCCTTCACCGCGGCCGATGTGATGTTGACGATGCGGCCGAACTTGCGCGCCATCATGCCGTCGACGGTCGCCTTGATCAGCTCGATCGGCGTCAGCATGTTGGCGTCGATCGCCTTGATCCAGTCGTCGCGGGTCCAGTTGCGGAAATCGCCCGGCGGCGGGCCGCCGGCATTGTTGATCAGGATGTCCGGCTCGGGGCAGGCCTTGAGCACGGCTTCGCGTCCCGCCGCCGTCGTGATGTCGCCGACGATCTCGGTGACGGTGACGCCGGGGTGGGCTTTGCGGATTTCGGCGGCGGTCTGCTTCAGCGCCTCGGCGCCGCGCGCCGTCAGGGTGACATGCACCCCCTCATTGGCGAGCGCGATCGCGCAGGCGCGGCCCAGTCCCTTGCTCGATGCGCAGACGATGGCGCGGCGGCCTTTGATTCCAAGATCCACGGTTCACTCCCTGTGATGTCGGGTCGGTTTGTAAAGGTTTGATGGCGCCATTCTAGCCAAGCTCGGCGGCGCCGATAAGGGACGTGCAATGCATAAGTGCATGCCGGGCAGGAACAGGCGGGTGAGCACGTTGGAGCAGGGCAGGAGGCTAGATGCGTTGCTCGCGCCGCAGCCGCTCGATCGCCATGGTGGCTTCGGGCGGCAGCGAGCGGAATCCGGCCTGTCCGGCCGCGGAGAACAACGGCCGCAATTGCGATCCATTGAGGAACTGCGGCTGCCTGGCGAGCGGCACCAGCTGATCGAACACCAGCACCAGCGTGGTCACGACGAGACCGACCCTGATGGCGCCGAGCAGCGCGCCGCCGAGGCGGTCGCCGATCCCGATCTCCGAGCCGATGGTGTCGTCGAGCATCGTCCGCGCCATCTTTCCGAGGATGACGCCGATCAGCAGGAAGAGGCCGAACAGCAGCACGCCATTCGGCGGAAACGGCGACGACGGCAGCGTCGCGATGTGGGGCCCGATCATCGCCAGCGCGGCGACCGCGAGCGGCATGGCGACGAGATAGGCCAGGATGGTGACCGCGCTGCGCAACAGGCCGGTCGTGAAGCCGGTCACCACCGCGAACACCAATCCGACGATGATGGCAAGGTCGAAGAGGTTCATGGATTAAGGAATTCCCTGCCCGAATCTCCTGCGATCCCCTGGTTGATCAAACCTGCTTACATCAGGGACAATTGTCGCTATCAATCGTCCGCTTCAATCCGGGAACCTGTCGATGTCCGACCTATTCGATGTCAGTAAAGAAATCATCCTCATCACCGGCGCCTCGCAGGGGCTCGGGCGACAATTCGCCCGCGTGCTGGCGGCGCATGGTGCCGCGGTGGTGCTGGCCGCGCGCCAGGTCGCGAAGCTGAAGAGCCTTGAGGAAGAGATCAAGGCCAAGGGCGGCCGCGCCGCCGCGGTGCAGATGGACGTCGCGGAAATCTCCGGCATTGCGCAAGCGCTCGACGCCGCCGAAGCCGCGCTCGGTCCGGTCACGGTGCTGATCAACAATGCCGGCATCGCGATCGAGAAACTGTCGACCGAGCAGACCGAGGCGGATTGGGACGCCGTGATTGGCGCTAATCTGAAGGGCGCCTACTTCCTCGCCACCGAACTTGCGCGGCGCATGATCATGCGAAAGCAGTCGGGGAACATCGTCAACGTCGCATCCGTGCTCGGACAAGGCGTGGTCAAGGCGGTGTCGCCCTATGCGATTTCCAAGGCCGGCATGATCCAGGGCACCAAGGCAATGGCGCTGGAGCTCGCCGGCAACAACATTCGCGTCAACGCGCTGGCGCCGGGCTATATCGATACCGAGATGAACCATGATTTCTGGTCGACGCCGGCAGGCGAGCGGCTTGCCAAGCGCATCCCGCAGCGCCGGGTCGGCGCCGAGTCCGACCTCGACGGTGCGATCATGCTGCTGGCTTCCAACGCCTCGCGCTATATGACCGGGACGGTGGTGACGGTGGATGGCGGGTTTCTGCTGAACTAGCTTGTAGCCCGGATGAAGCGCAGCGAAATCCGGGGAGCATGCCTGAAGGTCCCGGATTACGCTTCGCTCCATCCGGGCTACGATTGCAGCGGATCCGCGTATATCCTCGTCCACCGTCGTCATCGCCCGGCCTGTGCGCAATTGCGCACATGGACCGGGCGATCCAGTACGCCGCGGCCCCTCGGCTCAAGCACTGCGGTCTCTGGAATACTGGATCACCCGCATGCGCGGGTGATGACACGGAGCAAGCTGACGGCGTCTGCGCAATTTTCTGAATAATAGAAGAATGCCGCTGATTTGCCCGACGAGTCAAGTCGCCGTGTCGAACGCCGGCAGCCCCCGACTCCTTTGCATGGGGTTGTTTTCGATATTTTGGCACTGCGGCCCTGCGACGGCAGCCTCACAGGGTGGGCAAAGGCGCGCTTTCGCCGTGGCCACCCTACGCATTCGGTCACCCCGCCCGCATCTCCGCCCTGATCATGTCGGCCGCCTTCTCGCCGATCATGATGGTCGGCGCATTGGTGTTGCCGCCGATCAGGGTCGGCATGATCGAGGCGTCGACCACGCGCAGGCCTTCGAGTCCGTGCACGCGCAGCTTTGGGTCGACCACCGCCAGCGGATCGCCGGTGCCCATCTTGCAGGTGCCGACCGGGTGATAGACGGTGTCGACGCGCTCGCGCAGGATGCTGCGGATGTCGTCGTCGGTGCGGACGTTGGATGTGAACACATCCTTCTGCTGCAGGGCGCGCAGCGCCGGCGCCTCCATCAGCCGCCGTGTGGTCTTGTAGCCCGCCACCATCGATTCGAGATCGTCTTCCTCGCCGAGGAAGTTCGGGTCGATCAGCGGCGCCTGCATCGGGTCACTGCCGGCCAGCGCGACGCTGCCACGGCTCTTCGGCCGGAGCAGGCAGACATGGCAGGAGAAGCCGGTGCCGCCGTGGCGCTTGCGACCGTGGTCGTCGACCATCGCCATGCCGAAATGCAGCTGGATGTCGGGGATGTCGAGATCGGGCCGCGTCTTCAGGAAGCCGCCGCATTCGGCGAAGTTCGAGGTGAGAGGGCCGCGGCGCTCGCGCCGATATTGCATGATGGCGCGGACGAGCCGCGGCATGCCCTTCAGCGAGAGGCCGGCGAAGTTCGGATTGTCGGACATGTAGCCGAAGATGAAATCCGGATGGTCCTGCAGATTTTGGCCGACGCCGGGCAGATGATGCACGCTGGCGAGACCATGCTTGCCGAGCGCTGCGGCATCGCCGACGCCCGACAGCATCAACAGCTGCGGCGACTGGAACGCGCCGGCGGCAAGCAGGACTTCGCGCCGCGCGCGGAGTTGCTTCAGCTCCTTGCCCTGCCGGTATTCGACGCCGACCGCGCGCTTGCCCTCGAACAGGATGTGCGTTGCGTGCGCATTGGTCTCGACGCGCAGATTGGCGCGCCTGCCGATATGCGGATGCACATAGGCGCGCGCCGCGCTCCAGCGCTCGCCGTTGCGTTGGGTCACCTGGTAGATGCCGAGGCCCTCATGGTCCTCGGCATTGAAATCCTCGCGGATGCGGAATTGCGCCTCCTGCGCGGCCTGCAGGAAGGTCTGCTGGATCGGATTGCCGGAGCGCAGCTTGTTGACGGCGAGCGGGCCGCCCTTGCCGTGATACTCGCCGTCGAAATCGGCGTTGTTCTCCGAGCGCTTGAAATAGGGCAGTACGTCGGCGAACGCCCAGCCGGTATTGCCGAGCGCGGCCCAGTGGTCGTAGTCGGCGCGATGGCCGCGGATGTAGACCATGGCATTGATCGCCGAGGAGCCGCCGAGCCCCTTGCCGCGCGGCTGATAGCCGATGCGGCCGTTGAGCCCCTTTTGCGGCACGGTGTTGAAGGCCCAGTTGTTGACGGTGCCCGCAACCATCAGCACCAGTGCGCCCGGCGTGGTGACGACCCAATTGTCGTTGGTGCCGCCGGCATCGAGCAGCGCCACCGAGGTCGCCGGATCCTCCGACAGTCGTCCCGCCACCGCGCAGCCGCCGGAACCTGCGCCCACCACCACGAAATCGAATGTGTCAGTCACGTTTTCCCCCTGTCTTCATTATCGTCCGTCATTGCGAGCAGAGCGAAGCAATCCATCTATCCGTTGTGCGTGACTATGGATTGCTTCGCCACGCTCGCAATGGCAGCGTGATTCTTACGACAACAACCGCATCAGCTTCTCCAGCCGCGCGACCTTCGCGCTATAGGGCGGATAGAGATCGGCAAGCCGGTTGAACCGCGAGCGGTAGAACACCGGCTTGAACTTGGTCAGCGCCTTGAATCCCCACTCGCCGTGATAGGCGCCTGTGCCGGAGGCGCCGACGCCGCCCATCGGCTGATAGGCCTGCGCGAAGTGGAACAGGCAGTCATTGACGGTGACGCCGCCGGACACCGTGCGCGCCAGCACCGCATCGCGGGCGGCGCTGTCGGTGCCGAACCAGTACAGCGCCAGCGGGCGATCGCGCCTGTTGACGAAGGCAATCGCCTCCGCCGCATCGCGCACGCCGATGACCGGCAACAGCGGCCCGAAGATCTCCTCCTGCATCACCGTCATGTCCGGCGTCGCGTCGACGATCACGGTCGGCGGAAATTTGCGCCTCGCCTTCCACTCGCGGTCGTTCGACGCTGCCGGCTGCATGATGGTCGCGCCTTTCGCGGCGGCGTCGGCGACCAGCCTCTCGAGCCGTGCATAGTGCCGATCCGAGACGATCGACGTGTAATCGGCGTTATTGGGATCGGTACCGAACATATGCTGCATGTGGCCCTGCAGCCGCATCGCGAAGGGTTGCACCGCGGCCTGCGGCACCAGCACGTAATCGGGCGCGATGCAGGTCTGGCCGGCATTGAGCAGCTTGCCATAGGCGATGCGCTGTGCGGCTTCGTCGATATCGGCGGAGCCGTCGACGATCACGGGCGATTTGCCGCCGAGCTCGAGCGTCACCGGCGTCAAATTGCGGCCACAGGCTTCGGCCACCAGCCGGCCGACGCGGGTCGAGCCGGTGAAGATCAGATGATCGAACGGCAGCGCGGCAAACGCCCTTGCGATTTCGTCGTCGATATCGGTGACCGCGAGCTCGGTGACGTCGAATTTCTTGGCGATCGCCTCGGTCAGCAGCTCGGCGAAGCGCGGCACCAGCTCGCTCGGCTTGATGATGGCGCGGTTGCCGGCCGCGATCGCGGCGACTGCGGGCGCCAGGGTCAGCTGCAGCGGATAATTCCACGGCGCGATGATGCCGACCACGCCGAGCGGCTGCGGCATCAGCCGGTTCCTGGCCGGCGCGAACTGCACCGTGGTCGGGACCTTCCGCGGCGCCATCCAGCCCTTGAGGTGCCTGGCCGCGTGCTTGATCTCGCCGAGCACCAGCATGGTCTCGGCGATTGCGGTCTCGACGGTGGAGCGGTGGCCGAAATCGGCCGAGATCGCCGCCTCGAATCGCGCCTCATTCTCGGTCAGCGCGGCGCGCAGGCGGCGCAGCCGGTCGAGCCGTGCCTGCAATGTCGGCGCCGGCTCGGTGCGCGACAGCTCGAACTGGCGATGAAAGGCCTCCTCAAGCGCATGCAGCCCCGGGCTCTTCAATGGCCGGTCCATGGCATTTCCCCCTCGGATGACGTTTTCTTGACGGATTTGTTGCGCGCCAAGCTCCGCTTTTGCGCGCGGTCTGGCAAGGCCCGGTTCCCGGCGGTAAATCCTGTCGGGAACGCCGGCGATTTCGACGTCACAAAATCCTCAAAAACCCGCATCCGGGGCTTTCCAAACCGGGCTCACGTTGATACATACGCCCCGCACCCGACGGCTTCGGCCCGGGTCGCCTTCTCAGGAAGCCCCCGGACGGATCGATCGGCGCCGTTGAAAAGCGTTGGCCGGCCGGCTCAGGCACCCTTTCTGCAAGGCACGCAACGGTTTAACGCGGGGTGGAGCAGCCCGGTAGCTCGTCAGGCTCATAACCTGAAGGTCATAGGTTCAAATCCTATCCCCGCAACCAAAGTTGAAAATGGAAACCCAGCAATCTCAACGGATTGCTGGGTTTTTGCTTTTCGGTCTTAAGCAGCCGCATCAACAAATCCAATTGCTTAGCTCGATAGGTTCAAATCAACCCGCAACCAATTGGAGAGTGCGAAGCGCCACGGACGATCAGTGCCAATGGCGTAGGTCCTCGCTACCAAAAAAGAGAGTGATCGCTGACGCGCAATCATCATCCCTTCAATTCCGAAGGCTGGCCCGTCTGTTAGTGCCGTGCGGCCCGAACGAAGCCCCGTGCGGCGTGCCGCGCGAGTATCCTGACGAAGGCGACGGGGCGCGCATCCGTTCCTATCGACAATACGAAATCGCGCTGCTCGTGCGCTCTGCCGATATTCAATCGAGCAGGAAGCGTCTGACTTCCTCGGCAACCGTGCGACCTTCCGTCTCAAGCGCAAAGTGCCCGGTGTCCAGAAGGACAATTCGTGCTGCGGGAATGTCTCGCCGAAACGCTTCGGCGCCCTCCGGGGCGAAGAATGGGTCGTTCCTGCCCCAGGCGGCCAGCAGCCGTGGCTGATGCTGACGGAAGAATGCCTGATAGAGCGGATAGCGTTCGATGTTGCGCTTATAGTCCAGCTTGAGGTCGATCTGCAGATCGGCATTTCCGGGGCGGGCCAGAACCGCCGCATCAAGCGTGTAGGACTCCGGCTCAATAATGGATGGATCGGCCACGCCGTGGAAGTAAGCTTGCTTGACCCCCTCGAGCGTCATGCGGGAGCGAATGGGCTCCCGTTTGTCGGGGCTTGGGCTGACCCAGTAGGCTCGCAGCGGATCCCAGGCTTCCTTCCTCAATCCCTCGACGTACGCGTTGCCGTTCTGGCTGATGATCCCTGCAACACGCTCCGGATATGTCAGCGCGAGGTCCCAACCCACCGGTGCACCGTAGTCGAAGACATAGAGCACGTAGCGCGTAAGCTCCAAGACGTCGACGAACGCTGCGATCGTGCGCGAGAGGGATTCGAAGTCATGCCGATAGTTTCGCTCGGCGGGGATTTGCGTGAAGCCGAACGAGGGTAGATCCGGCGCGATCAGCCGAAATCGATCGGCGAGCTGTGGCATCAGATGACGAAAGTAGAAGGAGGAATTCGCAAAGCCGTGCTTGAGTTTACCGCAAAGCCACCGACAGGATCCGCGATCTTGCGCCAATTTCATCGCGCAAGCTGTGGTTTTTCGCTGTTGGTTTGGAGGATGGTTCTTCCACCGCCGTTCTGTTCTCAGCATCTGTGGTCGAAGCGGCAGTATTAGAACTGCGAGTAACGCGATAAAGGGAGTTGCGGACAGTTCTGCGATCTCGGCATAGCCCTTCTGCCTGGGTTGAGAATGCCGCAGGAGATGCTGGAGGCGACGATTGAGATGGCGAAGCAGGCCGACAAGTGCACATGCTTCTCACCAGCGAGCGCATTCCGGCGTCGTGTGCCTTAGGCGCCAGCGATCAGTGAGGCGATATCTGAGAGCGGACGTCGGCCGAAGTCTTTCGCGAGCTCGCCTATGATCTTGCTTCTCAGGTCGTGGTGAAAGTGCTTGCGCATCTCCCCCAAGGTTCTGGGGTCAGAGACAACGACCAAGTGCTCTATTGTCCCGTCCATGCTGAGCTTGTTCAGGAAAGCCGCGGTTGCCGCTGCAAAGTCCTCTTCGATGAACCGCCTGCCATCGGGGTTGGCGGAGCCGGTATGGTGCCGTGCACCTGAGCCTGCGTGGAGGTGCGCGGGCGGAGCTGCCGTGATCTCGACCAAGTGCACCCCAGGTTTCACGCCTGTATTGTGGAACATGCGAAACGTCTCGCCGTCAGCGACGGCAACTGTCGTACCGGCAGGTAGAATCATCGAAAGATCTCCTGTTCATCCGGCGAGCTATGACACTTGCACGCCGAGCGCCCCACTGCGTGTTTTCGATGAGCCCCTGTCGGTCGAACGAATGGTCGAGGCGGAGGGGATCATGAGCTCCCTCGCTGAACCGGTCTCCAGGTGTTCGCGCTGGCCAAGATGGCGCCAAAGCTGTCGCGGGATTCACCAACGTGAAACATCCCGCCGTTAGGGGAGGGCGTGTACGCGATCTCCGTGCCGACGATCGTGCTGGGGAGCCCGGCTCTGTGCGCGCGCGGGAGCAGCAGACGCATGCGTGTGCCGGCACCGCGCTTGCTCTCTGTACAGACCACGCCGCCTCGTTCTTCAGCGAAGCGCCGGACCTGGGAAAGGCCGGTGCCATGGCCCGTGGCCCTTGTTGTGAAGTCCGAGGTCAAGGCCTGCGATAGGATCCTCTCAGGCATGCCGTCCCCATCGTCGGCGGCAACGATCTCGACGAATTCCCCGGACGCGTCGGCGGAAGGCTTGACGTTGTGCGCCTTGACGGTGATCGTGCCGCCTCTCGGCATGGCATCCGCCGAGACTTGGCAAAGGTCCAGCAAGGCGAAGTATAGCTCCTCCGGGTCGGCATTGAAGGCCCATAGGTCAGGGGCGATCTCGGCGCGCACCGTGATGTGCAGAGGCAACGTCCAGTCAAGCGCACTTGCGATCGTTGCGAGGCGAGTGCCTGTGACAAACCCGTCGATCGACTCGGCGCCTGCTTGCTCGGCATCGAGGAACTGCCGGCTGGACATCGCGCCTCGCGCGATCGCCTGCTGCATTTTCGCAAGGATGGCCTTTCGGCGCGCGGCATCGGTCTGGCACTCGAGCAGCCGCAGGCCGCTGTCGATCACGGCGAGGAGGTTGTCGATGTTGTGGACGAGGAACTGCGCCACGTCGGGCATGATGCTCGCGATATCCCGCCTGCGAGGGGTGGCCACGCCGCGCGCATCAGACGGCACGCTGGCGCGGCACAAAATCCCCGAGACCTCGCCGTTGGGGCCGACGAGCGGGATCTCCGCGTACCTGGACGCGATGAGACCGCTACCGCCGTCGCGAACGTCTCGCACTCGTGCGCTAAACGCATGCTGCACTCCGAGCGCGACGCCGGCGCGGTCCGCGAGCACGACAACATCCTCCAGCAGCCGGCCTTCGACAGGGCCGGATAATGAAACGCCAATCGTCTCTCTGATTTGCATATCGGACCTCCTGGCTTGCAATCGTGCAGCGGAACTGCGACTTCGGCCCGCATAAGGGACGACGTAGGTCGAAGTCTGAGTCCATGATGGTCGAAAGGAAAATCACCTCTCGCCATGGAGTCGATAGCCGACCGTTATCGGATTGTCTGAAAGACGCTTGGCTAGCCGGAGTGGGCTCGTTCGCGCGGACTCTTCGACGCCCGACCGACCTGGGCTGATCTCAGGCTCCCGAACCACTGCCGGAGTAGCTGGCCTCGGTTGCGCGAGTCCGATGCGGCAGACCTCCGGCCATCATAACGCGCGGCTATCGACTTCATGGCGTGACGTCACTTCCCATTCACAATGTGGAATTCCATGCTTCGACGGCGCCGCGCTGATCCGGCTCGCAACACCACGATCGACTATGTCGCAGCACTCTGGGAGTGAGATACGATCATGTTTTCAGTGATTTTCGAGCTCCTCCCCAACAAGGGGAGTTGGGATGACTACCTCGACAGCGCCAAGATGTTGCGCCCCGAACTGGAGCAAGTCGAGGGCTTCGTCGACAACATCCGCTATAAGAGCCTGACCCGCGAGGGCTGGATCCTCTCGCTTTCGAGCTGGCGGGACGAGAAGTCGCTCGTCCGCTGGCGGACTCGCATGCGCCATCACGAGCTCCAGCAGAAGGGCCGGGACGAAATCTTCGCAGATTATCACCTCCGCGTCGGCCAGATCACCGGTGACAATCAGGTGCCTGCCGGGTACGCCCTCACGGAGCAGCGGCTCGACGAGACCGAAGTCGGGGAGGGAACGACGGTCACGCTGATCAACGCGACGCGCCCCGCGGAGTGGAAGCAGACCGACAACCCGTATGACTGCGCCGAGTGGCTCGGCCTAAACCCGTGGGCGGCCGACAGCACGTCCTGGGACATCTGCGACGCCATGCTCACGCCTGGCGATCTGATTCTGCTCATATCCTGGAAGAACCACGCTGCGGCGCAGGCCTACGAGGACACTTTCGCACCGAATGACAATGCGAGGGTCCGGAAAGTGCGGATCGTGCGCGACTACGGGAAACACGACCGCCGCGAAGCGCCTCAATACTACGCAGATGCCAAAGGCGGTGAGACGCTCCGCGCCTGACGCCATGCGCCGGAAAGGGCCGGCCGGCCGCGTAGTTAGATGATCCGGGCGAACGCACGACGCCTACAACGGCGTCGACTGCACGCCGCACGGCAACGCGTCCGAATTGAGCCTTTTCCTCGTTCACCCAACCCTTCACCATGTCGGCTCTCAGAGATTCCTGAAGGCGTGTCCGTGCGTCCAAATCAACAGCCAGGTCATTCAAACGGGGGCACGCAAGTAGCATCTAGGCCCCATGATTGCGGCGTGCCTCGTCACGTCGCGGAGCGCAAAGGCTCATCAGCACAGACAACCGCACCTTGACGGAAACGATCCATGGAGCTTCATCAAGTTCGCTACTTTCTCGCTGTGGCGTCCACACTCAACTTCACCCGCGCGGCCGAGCTGTGCAATGTCACGCAGCCGGCCCTGACCAAGGGAGTGCAGAAGCTCGAGCAGGAACTCGGCGGCCAGCTGATCTACCGCGAACGCCAGCTGACGCAGCTCACCGACCTTGGAAAGGAAGTCCTTCCGATGCTGGAGCGCACACTGGCCTCGGCGGAGGCGGTGCGCCGCAGGGCCGAGGAATTCCAACGCAAGGACGTAGCCCCGTTGAAGATCGGCCTCGCCCCCTCTATCTCGGCATCGCTGGTCCTCGATCCGATCGCGGAGATCGCAAAGTTCGTCCCTGGACTTCACGTCGAACTGCGCGAGGGCGTGGCGGAGAAGCTCGTCGACCTCTTGCTTGCGGGGGAGATCAACGCGGCTATGGTCGGGGATGTGCAGGACGTGCCCGACCGTATCGACGACTGGTCGCTGTTCGAGGAACGCTACGTCGCGGTGCTCGCGCCGACGCACCGGCTCGCAAACCGTCAGTCGATCGGCATCGATGACCTCCGCGAAACCGTCTTGCTGGAACGGGCTGAATGCGATGTTGCCCCGAAAATCCAGCGGTCGTATTTTCCGGAGGTGCCCCCTCACTTCGGCCACTGCAGCGGTCACGACTTGCACCTGCAGCACATGGCGGCTGCGGGCTTCGGCGTGATGCTCGCGCCCGAGCACATGCCGCGCCTTCCGACGCTCAAAACCATCCCGCTCGAAGGCGACCCGGTCTTGCGGGAGGTGCGGCTGCTGGCAGTACAGGGGCGCCGCTACTCGCCGGCGCTGGACGCTTTCGTCAAGGTCGCGCGGCTTCGCGACTGGTCGTTCGAGGTCTCCGACCGGGGTGTGCCCTACGAAACGGTCGTAGAGATGGCGAGGGCGTCCGCATGACGACGACACCCGCGCCGGCGGCCAGCCGCCTCCAGCCAACCGATCTTCAGCTTGACGGCTCCTTGCCGATGACCAACCAGGCCGACAAGACACTCGCCCAGATTCGCACCGAGCTGTTGTCGACGTTTAGCGCGGCAGATTGGGAGTCTTACAACCACCTCGTGGGCTGGCTCCGCGATACCGACGTGGCATCGCGCGCGTTGAAGGTCGGGGACGAGGCGCCAGATTTCCTTTTGCCGGACGCCGACGGCCGTCTCCACTCCTCCGAGCAATTGCGCCGCGACGGACCCCTCGTGCTGAGTTTCTTCCGCGGCGGCTGGTGTCCGTTCTGCACCGCTGAGCTCTCCGCCCTCCAGGCTGCGAAGGATGAGTTCGAGAGCGTCGGCGCGACCCTCGCAGTCGTGACGCCCGACACGAAAGACTTCCCGCGGCAGCTCAAGCGGAGCCTGGGTTTGGATCTGAAGGTCCTGTCCGATGTCGACTACGGCGTCGCCATGTCGTATGGCGTACTGTTCCGGGTGCCCGATGATACCATCGCACATTATTCCAGGTTGGGCTTTGACTTCGGCGCCCGCCACGGGTCACCGATCTGGATGCTGCCCATCCCCGCGACCTACGTGATCGACTCGGAAGGCCGGATTCGCAGTGCGTTCGTCGAGCCTGACTTCACGATACGGGACGAGCCGGCGCAGATATTGGCGTCGCTGCGCCACGCCGCCTCCATGTCTCGGTGAGGGAGGCTGAAGGTGGACAGCAGTATCCGGGATAATCCGGCGATGAGTCGGTTGAAATGCCGCTTGGCGACGGAGCGCTCGCGGTCGCCTACTACAAGATCGAAGACGGTCGCGTCGTTCTCCTCCACACGGAAGTGCCACAGGATCTGTCCGGTCGGGGGTACGGATCGCGGCTGGCGGATGGCGTTTTCGAAGCGTTGCGGCGCGACAGGAAAAAGGTAATCGCGAAATGCCCGTTCATTTCCTCCTATGCCGCGCGGGGCCTTTGAACGATACCTCACGCCTATCGAAAGCATGTCCAAAGGGAATTTCTAATTTCATAGGCTGCGTCCGATCTTTGGGTCCGCCAGGTCGGCCGAGCTGCACGCGGTCGGCTCCGCAGCGAATGAAACAGTGATTGAAGACGCTGCGCCGAGTCTCCGTACCGCGCGCGAGCAGAAAAGGAGAGCTCCCATGAAATTATCAAGGACAGTCGGTCTGGCCGTCGCCGTCTCGCTGGTGGCCGGCGCCGTGGCGGCGCTCGCGCAGATCAACGGAGCGGCCTCGGCCGGCCCGACCGCGAACGTCGTGGACGCCACCGGGCATCTGCGCGTGCCGGCGGACTACCGAACGCTCTACCAGGCGCTCGGCAGCTGGGCAATTGCCGCCGACAGCGGCCAGGGCTCGAAGGAAATGCATGTCGTCTGGGCATCCCCGGGAACGATCGATGCGTATCGGAAGACGGGGCAGTTCCCGGACGGCGCCGTTCTGGTGAAAGAGGTCTTCGCGACGGCGACGGACGAGATGACAACCGGCAGGGTGAGCCATGCCGACAAGCTCCAGGGCTGGTTCGTCATGGTGAAAGACAGCAAGGGAACGCACCCCGGCAACCCGTTGTGGGGCGACGGGTGGGGATGGTCGTGGTTCGACGCCGACAAGCCGCTCAAGACCACCTCCACAGACTACCATTCGGATTGCCAGGGCTGCCACGTGCCGGCTCAGACAACCGATTGGATCTACGTGAACGGATATCCGGTCCTGCGTCGCTAGGCGACCGAATGCGTGGGCGCTTCTCGAATCCCGCAAGTTGATGCCGCAAGCTGAAAAAATTGAAGTGCTCATGGTGAGGATTCGTTTCGGCTGTCAGCCTTTCGGACCCGATCGACGTCCAGAGTACAAGCGAGCGCATGGAGTTCGACGTGTCGTTCTCGGTCTATGACATCACCGTCCCCGTCATGGTGCACGGACTGAACGTGATGGCCGACTATCTCGACCATGCCCAAGCGCTCGAGCGGGCCCGCGGGATCGAGCCCGGCGGTATCCTTGGCGAGCGGCTCGCGTCCGACATGCTGACTTTCGGAGAACAGTTTTCGGTAAGCTGCAACAAGGTCGACGCCCACTTGGCGAAACTGATGCAGCGCGACGCGCCGGCACCGCGCGACATCCCCATGATGTACCCGGCATTGAGGGAGCGTCTCCTCGAGACGCGCCGCTTCCTGCAGAACGTGCAGCCGGACGAGGTTGCCGGCGCGCAGGCCCACACATACGGGCTAACGCCGCCCATCGCGCGCGGCTGGTTCGGCGGCGACGACTATATCCGGCATCTGGTGCTGCCTGACTTCTTCTTCCACATCTCGATTGCGCACGCGATCCTTCGGCGCCTCGGAGCGAAGATCGGAAAGCGCGACTACCTTGGCAACCTCAGTCAGCAGAGCGGAGGTGACTACTCGTGAGAGGCGGGCGCAGTGCGCGGCGCGGCCCCCCCTAAAGTTTGTGCCGGAGATTTCATCCTGATAGACGGCGTCGAGCGATTACAATACGGCGATGATGACAGCTGGACCCAAGGAGCGTAGTGGCGCTTCAAGTGGGATGAATGCTGCGGCTCGCTACGTGGGATGGACACACTTGGTTCGGCCCTGGTCTCACTGATCTTCGGCCTGGGCGGAGATCATGGCGCGGTCTCTTGTCTGGTCGCCGGAGCGGCTTTCGCTTCCATGGGAGCCGCTACCAGCAGCGCTCGCCGGTTCAGATAGCGCGACGCCCCGCTTTCGCAGCGCGCGGCGCCAGAGTCATCAAAGCTGTAAAGGCACCGGCGATCGAGGTCGCGGCGGCTACGGCGAGGCCGACTTCGTAACCGGACGCAAAGGGCGCGACGCCGGCGGCGAAGGCTACCCCGGCAAGCTGAGCAATCCGGCTAGCCGCATTGTTGATCCCGGAAGCGAGCCCTTCGTCGGCCTGATTCACGCTCGACAAGACCGACGCAGTGAGCGGTGCCACGAGCACAGCGAAGGACAGGCCCAGCAGGGTCACGGGTCCGATCACGCCGAGCATCAGGGATTCTGCCCGGCCGAGCGCCATCCAGACATAGGCGAGTGCCGCACCTGCCGGTCCCGCGATGAGCATGGCCCGCGCGCCAATCTTGTCCGCCAACCTGCCGAAGACGTTCGACATGAGCCCCACGCCGAGCGTGAAGGGCAGGAATGCCAGGCCGGCGTCGGTCGATGACAGCGCGCGACGATCGACGAGATCAAACGGCAACACAAAAAACATGATCGAAACCGCCGCATAGATCATCAGGGTCGCGACGTTCAGCCCGAGGAAGGCGCGGTTTTCCAGCAGGCGAGGTGGCGTCATCGGGTGTTCGCTTCTGCGCTCCCAGAACGCGTAGACGGCGAGCCCGACAATGCCGAGCCAGGCGACGATCATGAGTACCGTGACCGGCTGGGCTGGAGTGCTCGTGGCATCCAGCGCTTCGGCGGAGCCGATCTGGCTCAGTGCCCAGGTGAGGGCCCCGATCGCCGCAGCGAGGATCGCGGCACCGATCAGGTCGAATCGGCGCTGGATCCGGCCGTCTTTGGGTGCGAAGACCAGCAGAACTCCCACGGCGGCGAGCGCGAGCGGCGGGTTGATCCAGAACACGGACGGCCAGCCGAAGGTCTCGGTCAGCCAGCCGCCCAGGACAGGACCTCCGGCCGTTGTGAGGGCCGATGCCGCAGCCCATAAGCCGATCGCCCGGTTTCGCTCGGCGCGCGGATAGGTGGCCCCGATCAGGGCGAGGCTGGCGGGGGTGACGATCGCCGCGGCTGCTCCCTGTGCGATGCGGGCAGCGATCAGCCAGGTCGGCGAAGGCGCCAGCGCGCAAGCCGCAGACGTCACACCGAACAGGACGCAACCGAGCCCCAGCATTCGCGCCTTGCCGTAAACATCCGCGAGCGCACCGCCGATCAATGTCAGCGACGCGAGCGCCAGCATGTACCCGTTGAGAACCCATTGAACGGAGGCAAGGTCCGCTCCGAAATCAGCGCGCAATATCGGTAACGCAACGGGTAGCGCGGTCCCATCGATGAACGCCATCGACGACGCGAGCACGCAGGCCGTGAGCACCATGCCTCGGTGGCGGGGCGGCGCCTCCCGCCCGAGCTCTCGCGGGCAGGGTTCTGCATCGATAACGCGGTGGCTGTGCCGTCCTTCAAGGGGCTGCGTCTCGTGGTGACAAGCTCGCCGTCTCTGGCTTGCAGGCGTGGTCATTTGCAGTCTCGTTCCGGGGTGTGGGTGTGTCTGACAGCGATCTCACACCGTGGCTGTCGAACCTGCCGCGAGGGAAGTCACCTCTCGCCATGGAATCAATCGACGATCGTTATTGCCGCTTGCCGCGCGGCGTGATGCCGTCGCGGGCCGCGCGCTTGCTTTGATTTACGCAGGTAGAGAGGAACGTCACAGCAGTATTCCTCACCGCTATGGAAACCATGCATGCCGATTATTGGAAGGTTTCGTATCGCGCTGCGATCTATGGGTGGACTGTGGAGAAGAGAATGCTGCTGCCTCGTCGACCGGTTCCAGAACTGCGCGTGCCGACCCTTGCTCATGGCGACTTTGACCTTGCGACCGACACGCCGGAGCGGTTTACGTTGATATGCTTTTATCGTGGGCTCCATTGTCCGGTCTGTCTCAAATATCTGCGCGACCTGGAATCGCTGATCTCCGAATATGAGCGCCGCGGCACAAAGGTCATTGCCGTTAGCTCTGACGTTGCCGAGCGTTCGCAGGAAATGGCGCGCAAGGTCGGCACCAACTTGCGATTTGGACATTCGTTGCCGCTGACGGTTGCGCGGCAATGGGGGCTGTATATTTCTGCGTCGCAGGGAAAGTCGTCGATCAACGTCGAGGAGCCGCCGCTATTTTCGGAGCCGGGCGTGTTCCTGGTCCGTCCGGACGGTACCTTGTACTACGGCGCGGTTCAAACGATGCCATTTGCACGTCCGTTGTTCTCGGAATTGCTTCAGGCGATCGATTTCGCGATCTCCAAGGCTTATCCGGCGCGTGGCGAGTATGACGGCCCTGTCTCATCGTGAGCAGCGCGTCACTGATCCTCCCCGACCTCGGCCTTGCGCTCTCCGAGCCCAAGGCGGTTGACGCGTGGGGCAGCACCAAGGTGCTCGCCGCGTCGAGCCTGGGCTGTTGCCTGGTGTTCGTCAGCAGCGCCGTCGTCACGATTGCGCTCGCTGCGATTGGCCAAGAGATGCGCCTGTCGCCGCTCGACCTGCAGTGGGTGATGAACGCCGAGCTTCTGCCGCTCGTTGCCGTGACCTTGGTTGCCGGCGCCCTGGGTGACCGGTTCGGACAGAAGCGGATTTTCCTCGGGGGCATCGCTCTCTACGGCTTCGGCGCAACCGCAATTGCCTTCGCGCCGGGTTTCGCGTCGCTCATCGTCGGTCGATTGTTGCAAGGCCTGGGCGAGGCCGTGATCCTGCCCAATGGTCTTTCCGTGCTTGGGCGGGCCTTTCCCGCCGACCAGAAAGCTCGCGCGGTCGGAATCTGGTCCGCCGCAGCGGCTGTTGCCGCCGGCGTCGCACCCGCGATCGCCGGCGCGATCCTCGATCACGGGTCCTGGCGGACGACCTTTCTGATGCTCCTGCCGGTCGTCGCCGGCGCGCTGGCTGTCGGCATCGCGTGGATACCCAACGACGCACCGGCCAGGCACGTTCGGGTCGACGTTGGTGGCGCGGTCCTGTCGACAGTCGGGTTCGGCGGGTTGAGCGCGGCGCTGATCAACCTGACCAACGGTTCGGGTCCGAGCCCATGGGTGCTCGTCATGCTGATTGTCGGTCTGGGTAGTTTAGCCGGCTTCATCGTGAACCAACGGCGATTAGGCGACAATGCCATGCTGCCCGCTTCGCTCTTTGTTTCACGGTCGATCGTCGGCGCGAACCTGTTCACTGCGCTCCTCTACGGGCCGTTCACGGTCATGCTAACCCTGATCCCGTTTGTGATGATCCGGGGCGCGCACTTGCCGGCGCTGGTGGCGGGCCTGGCCTTCGTTCCCCTGCAGGTGCTGATTATGGTCGTCTCGCCGCTCGCCGGTGTGCTCTGCCGCCGGTTCGGCCGGCGCGTGCCATTGTTCGCCGGCGGCGCCGTCGCCGCCCTGGGATGCATCATGGCGCTCCGTATCGGTCCGAACGCGACCTATTGGGCGGACATCTTCCCGAGCATCCTGTTGCTGGCGCTTGGCATGAGCCTGGCGATTGCGCCGTTGACAACCCTCGTCCTCACCACCGTCGAGCCCGATCGCGCCGGAACCGCGTCTGGAGTCAACAGTGCGGTCTCGCGCGCCGGGTCGCTCTTCGCCATTGCCCTGCTTGGTGGCGTCCTGCAGCAGGGCGGCCCTCAGCTATTCTCGGGATTTCAGATCGCGATGGCTGTTGCCGCGGTCACCTGCGTTCTCACCACGCTCGCGGTGTTCATCATCGAGCCAGGGCCCCATGTCGATTTCATTCCGCGGGACTGACTCCGCTATCGAATGGCCAGTCGTGCGGCCGACCAAGTCTTCCGAAGCTCACGATATGGAGTTGCGATGTGAAGGAAAATAATATGGGACTATCTCCCGAGGTCGGCGACAGGATCACCGGCAAGTCAGCACCGCCCGATGACGGCACTGTCCGCGACTGGATCGGGCCGAAGGCGTTCGGGCATTGGGCCGAGCTGCGTAACTGGATCGAGGCAAACTACCCCGCTGTCTTCGCGCCGGAATGGCTCTATCGTGGCAAGAAGCGCGGTTGGTCCCTGCGCTACAAAAAATCCAGGGCATTCTGCACTTTCCTGCCGGAATACAGGTTGTTTTCGGTCGAGGTGGTCCTGGGGGGAGCAGAGCGAGAGAAGTTTGAGGCGCGGCGTTACGGGTGGCGCCCGCAATTGGTCAAACTTTACGATGAAGCCCGAACTTACCCCGACGGAAAATGGTTGAAAGTTGGTATCTCTTCCGCGGTCGACCGGCGTGACGTGACGGAGCTTTTAAGTCTGAAGCGTCCTCCTCCGCGGTCACCCGGTTGAGATGTCTGCGCCGCGCCGATGCCGTAGTGATCTTCCAGGAGATCGGCGCGAGCCTCGAACACCTTACCGAGCGGTGGAGCGATGCTTCACTCACCTTCGACAGTCGCGGGGCATGGGACTTTCCCCATGACCGTCAGGTCGAGCGCCAAAAGCGCTTTTGCCCTCGCTGACGTGGCGTTATCTCCCTCAAGAAACGCAGTGGCTTGCACAGGGAGGAATTGCAAGGTTTTCAGACCAATGGAGCCCAGCACGGCCGCAAGATACGGAGTGAGAAAATCGGGCTGGTTGGCCCGGTCACCGGTGAACACGCCACCAGATGCGATACCGATGAACACCGGGCGATCATGGAGCTTTCCCACCTTCCCAACCGGCGTCGATCTGAAGGTGCGGCCGGCGCGCAAAATCTGGTCGACCCATGCCTTCAGGACCGAGGGAATGGTTAGGTTATGCATCGGCGTTCCAATGACCACCGCATCCGCCGCCTCGACTTCCTGAATGAGCGTTTCAGAAAGATCCAGCGAACCCTTCAGCGGAGCAGCCAACGTTGCTGCCGTCGAAAGCGTCGTGGCGTAGTCAGGCGTGGCATGCGGCAATGGGGCGGCGCCAAGATCTCGCCGACAGATGGTCGCCCGGGGCTCGATCTCGAGTAGCTTCTCGACAATCGCCGCCGAGAGCTGCCGGCTGTGTGATTCCGCCCGCGGGCTGCAATCAATATGAAGGATACTCTTCATGCTTTACTCTTTTCGCCCAGCCCCGTCACTTCGAGTCCCGGCCGCATCGCGCATCACATAAAAAGCTCCGATAGCCTTCAGCGATGATCGATGCGACCAGGCTGGAGTTCAGAGCGACCCAGCGGGCGCTACGGCTGGAAAGTCCTTCTCGGGATCGAAGACGTTGTTGAAGAAGTTCGTCATGGAATACATTGCCACCAGCGCGACGATCTCCATGACGTTCGCATCCGTGTAGCCGGCATCGCGCACGCCTTTCAGATCCGCGTCACTGATCTTGCCGCGGGTCTCGATGACCTTGCGCGCAAATTGGATGGCGGCGTCCCGCTTCGGGTCGCTGGCATGGCCCATCCGGGCCAGAATAATTTCATTGGCCGGCAGCTTGGCCATGTGATCGGCCGTAAAGCTGTGAACCGTCAGGCAGTAGTCGCAGCCATTCACCTCGGAAACCGCGAGGCCGATGCTGTCACGCGTCTTCACGTCGAGCGCCTTGCTCAGGGAGCCGAGCAGGGTGGCCCAAGAGTTGAATGCGATCGGGCTTGCCGCGAAGGTCGCCATCATGTTTGGAGTGAATCCGATGTTCCTGGTGAACATATCGAGGGTCGATTTTGAATCGGCCGGCACCTGTTCCGGCTTGAGAGCAGCAGTTCTTGGCATCATAGTCCCCGCGGGTTGCTGGTTGCGCTAACGATCAAACGAGATTCAACACTTCGGTCACCGGACGGCGCGGCTTCTGCGCCCAGTTGCCCGGACGCAGGGCTCCCACCGACAGCAACATGACCGGTACCTCGTCCTTGGCGAGCCCGAACTCGCGATGCACGGCTTCCGCATCGAAACCGATCATCGGCGTCGAACCCAGGCCGAGCGAGCCGGCCGCATAGATCATCGCGGCCGCGCCGAAGGTGGCGCTGCGAACGGCTTCGTCGCGCTGACGCTGCGGGTACGCCATATACAGACCGCGCGCGGGGATTTCCCATTCCGGAACCATCTTTGCCGGCATGACGCCGGATTCCACCAGCGGTGCAAGGCGTTCTGGCACGACGCTGGAGTCGGCCAACTGACCGCAGACGATGAAGGTAACTGATGCTTCAGTGATTGCAGGCTGATCCCAGGCGATCGGCCGCAATCGAGTCTTGGCTTCACGCGAGCGAACGGCAATGAAGCGCCAATTCTGCAAGTGGAAGGATGTTGGCGCGGTGGTGCCAATTCGCACGAGCTCGCTGATTTGGTCATCGCTCAGGGTGGCTGCAGTGTCGTAGTACTTGGCAGAGCTGCGGCCCAGGATGCATTCGATAACCGCGTTGGTCGTGGTGATCCCGTTTGTCATGGTGAATCCTATACGTGAAAGGACAGGTTGAAATGCTTTCGCTCTCTTCGCCGGAAATGCCGCAGGGGGTGCATCCCGGTCGACGTCTCTTGCCGAGGGGCAGGGTAGATCGCCGGCTGCCTCCGGCACGTCTGATAGGACGCGGCCGGCCGGAAGCGTGCATCGAGTAGATGTTGCTCACGGACGAGCGCGAATGATCGTCTTGCCGCTGATCCGCTTCGTCGGATTGAAGGCGGCGACAGCGTCGTCGAGAGCCGCGATGCTGCCGATGTTGGTCCGCAGTCGCCCGTCCCGCACTCGCTGGACAATCTCTCCCAGTTGGGCACGATCGGACTCAACAACGAAGTCGACGGCTAGGCCGTCAACGGGTCGTACTTCGCTCGGTCCGACGATGGACACCAGCGTTCCACCGGTTCGAATCAGACATGCGGAGCGCCTCCCGATGTCGCCGCCGATAACATCGAACACCAGATCGATTCCATTGACGTCTTCAAGGGTGTCGTTCTCGAGATCCAGGAACTCCTGCGCGCCGAAGTCTAGGGCGTTCTGACGATCGGCGGCACGCCCGGTGCCGATGACGTAGGCGCCAGACAATCTTGCGAGTTGACTCACCATCGATCCGACTGCACCGGCTGCGCCGTGCACGAGGACGCTCTGCCCAGCCTGAAGGCGGCCGTGCACAAATAGTCCCTGCCATGCGGTGAGGCCTGAAATTGGCAGACTCGCGCCCGCCGTGAATTCGATGTCCCCCGGCAGAGGCGCGAGGTTACGTGCCTCCATAGCCACGTACTCCGCCAGGGAGCCGTCGCGATACCAATCGGAAAGCCCGAACACTCGCTGCCCCACCGACAGCCCCGTCGTGCCGTAGCCGAGAGCGGTGACCACACCGGCCAGCTCGTGCCCCGGAATCGACGGTGTTCGGCTGTGGTCGAGGCGATCGGTCCACGTCGAGGGCCACGTTAGCTCGGTCGGGACGAATCCCGATGCATGAACCTGAACGATAACGTCGTTGATGGCGGCCTGCGGCTCGGACCGCTCCACGAGCCTCATTCCACCGGTCCCCGCTGCCTGGTCCGTTACGACGATTGCTTTCATCATCCACTCCTCTGCGTGTGGTATGCCGCCATCTTCTGAATTCAGTTGTAGAGGAGCAAGAAATACGACCGCGAAAGTCGATGGTCCAATGACGTGTGGCTATGGAATCGATGCCATCGACACGCCGCGCCAGAATGAAAGGCACCACGGCGCAGCAGTGAACAGAGCGAATGCCCGCGGGGTTGATTTCTGGTCACTGAGGACGCGAGAACCGTAACGCGCGCAGGAACGCAGGCTCTGTCGGCTTACGCGTTCATTAAGGGTTTTGGTTGCGCGCGGAGTAAGAAGACTCTGCCGCCGTCTCGCCGCTGAGACGGCCGACCGCTAGTAGTTGTGGAGTCGAAACGAGCAATGCCGCCGGTGCTCCTGGCGCGGTGGTCGCGGGCAGGCGAAGCACTCAATCCGCTTCGATATAGGGGATGTGGAGCTCAGCCAGATCATCTTCATAGCTGGCCTGGGTGCTTGTGTCGTGGCTGGACGTTGCGGCGTCCGGGCGTGTGTGAATATCCGCGCTAATGCCGAGAAGTTCGCCAACAGGGCAGAGGTTCGCGGCCTCCAGCAAGAAGGCGCGTTGTTGGGCGTCGAGTTCGCCCTCCAGCACGAGCGTGCGTTCGAACGAATCTCGTTCGCCCTTTGCACCATGGTGGAAGCTGACACCGACTTCTACCCGCACCAACGGCAGTTTTCGACGTCGGGCGTGAAAGCGAACAGTCATGGCGGTGCAGGCAGCGAGAGAGGTGCTGAGAAGGTCGTAAGGATTGGGACCGGGAGAAACGTGGCCGATTCCATCCGGGCCGCCGATGGGAAACTGAGATCCATCTACCTGACCGACCAGCGTGCCATGATTGGCGGGGTCGCTCGCGACGAAAACCTCGCGGCGCTTGGATGCTTTGTCCTGGGGCGTCATAGCGTCCTTCCACTGTGTTTAGCGCTCATGCGAAGCGGCGTCACGAACCGTCGCAAGCGCCTGAGCGGCACGCCTGGCAATTAAGATCGGTGACCATTCAGGTAAAGCTATCGTATCGATAATCGGTAGGAATGCGCCGTGAAGTCGACATCGAGCAACAACGTTGGCTTCGAGTGCCATTCGGCTTTCGTCATCCTCGCTACGGCGGCACGGCGCGCGGCAATAACGATCGTTTATCGACTCCATGGCGAGAGATGATTTCCCTGGCCGACGTTGCAGCGTCAATCTCCAGGCATCGTCGTGCCGAACTCGCGGTTTCGCGATCGGCTCGCCAAAGTGCTTGGAGAGAGGGAAGTGAATACGATTGACATAACGGAGCACCGGGCTCCGGCGACCCGGCTCAATCGCAGTTCGTTTCGTCGCCTTCTGCGATGTGGCGCTGCGGTGATCGTTATGCTGGTTGTGTTGGCGATCGTTGGCTGCGACAAGGCGCAGTCGCAAGGGGCCGCGCCGCCGCCCGTCACGGTCGCGCAGCCGGTTAAGCGCACCGTTACCGATTGGGACGAGTTCACCGGCCGCTTCGAGGCGATCGAGGAGGTCCAGGTCCGCGCCCGCGTCGGCGGCTTTGTCAACAGCGTCGAGTTCAAGGACGGCGCAATCGTCAAGGCCGGCGATCTGCTCTATGTCATCGACCCGCGTCCGTTCGAGGCGGTCGTGCTGCAGGCCGAAGGCCAGCTCGCCGACGCGCGGGCCAAGGGGGAGCTTGCCAAGCGTGATCTCGAGCGCGGGCTGAACCTCGTGCAGACCAGCGCGGTCTCCGAGCAGGTCGTCGATCAGCGCCGCCAGGCGTTGCAGGCGGCGCGCGCTGCCGAGACCCAGGCCGAAGGCACGCTGAAGGCCGCGCAGCTCAACGTCGAATTCACCCATGTGCTGGCGCCGATCACCGGCCGCGTCAGCCGGCATCTGGTCACCCCGGGCAATCTGGTGCAGGGCAGCGAGGGCGGCGCGACGCTGCTCACCTCGATCGTGTCGCTCGATCCGATCTACATCTATTTCGACGTCGACGAGGCGACCTATCAGCGCAACAGCAAGCTGTGGTTCGAAGGCAGGCGGCCGAGCTCGCGCGATACCGCGAACCCGGTGCAGGTGACGCTGACCGGCGAGACCAAGCCCTCGCATGAGGGCAAGATGGACTTCCTCGACAACCGGCTCGACGTCTCCACCGCAACGCTGCGCAGCCGCGCGATCATTCCGAACAAGGATCTCTCGATCCTGCCCGGTCAGTTCGGCCGCGTCCGCCTGATCGGCTCCTCGCCCTATGAGGCGCTGCTGATCCCGGATACCGCTGTCGCCACCGACCAGTCGCGCAAGATCGTGTTCGTGGTCAAGGACGACAATACGGTGGAAGCCCGCGCGGTCACGCTCGGGCCGCTGGATGAAGGCCTGCGCGTGATCCGCGAAGGCCTCAAGCCGGAGGATCACGTGATCGTGGACGGGCTGCAACGCGCCCGCGTCGGCGCCAAGGTGACGCCCAAAATGACGCCGGTTCCGGCGGATGCCAAGCCGGCGGCAGGTGCGAAGCCATGAATCTCGGAAAGCTCTCCGTCAACCAGCCCATCCTCGCGATGGTGCTGTCAATCGTCCTCCTGATCGTCGGCGCGATTGCCTATCAAACGCTGCCGGTCTCGGAATATCCGCAGGCGGTGCCGCCGACCGTCACGGTTACGACGCAGTATCCGGGCGCCTCGGCGCAGACCGTGTCCGATACCGTCGCCGCGCCGATCGAGCAGGAGATCAACGGCGTCGAGGACATGCTGTATCTCTACAGCCAGGCAACTTCGAATGGCCAGCTCACCATCACCGTCACCTTCAAGCTTGGCACCGATCTCGACAAGGCGCAGGTGCTGGTGCAGAACCGCGTCGCGATCGCGCAACCGCGCTTGCCTGAAGAAGTGCAGCGCAACGGCGTCGTCACCCGAAAGAACTCGCCCGACATCCTGATGGCCGTGTTCGTGTTGTCACCCGACGACAGTTTCGACCAGCTCTACATCTCGAACTACACGTTGCTCCAGGTCCGCGATCAGCTCTTGCGGCTCGACGGCGTCGGCGACATTCAGATGTTCGGTGCGCGCGACTATTCGATGCGGCTATGGTTCGATCCTGACAGGATTGCGAATCTCGGCCTGACTTCGACCGAGGTGCTGGCTGCGATCCGGGCGCAGAACCTGCAGATCGCCGGCGGCCAGATCGCCGAGCCGCCGATCGCCGATCGCGCGTTCCAGCCCAATCTCGTCTTCACCGGCCGCCTCAAGGACATCAGGCAGTTCGAGGACATCGTGGTGAAGGCCGGCTCCGACGGCCGCATTGTGCGGCTGCGCGACGTTGCCCGCGTCGAGCTCGGCGCCCTGTCTTACGCCACCAGCAGCCGCATATTGCGCAAGTCGGCCGTCGCAATGGTGGTGACGCAACGGCCCGGATCCAACGCGCTCGATACAGCGAAAGCGATCTCGAACACGATGGCGAAGCTGAAGGAGAGTTTTCCGAAGGGGCTCGACTACAATATCGGCTACAACCCGACCGAATTCATCGCCCAATCGGTCCATGAGTTGATCAAGACGGTCTATGAGGCGATGGCGCTGGTCGTCATCGTGGTGCTGGTGTTCCTGCAGGGATGGCGGCCTGCGATCATCCCGATCATTGCGATCCCGGTGTCGTTGGTCGGCACCTTTGCGGTGATGTCCGTGCTCGGATTCTCGATCAACAATCTGACGCTGTTCGGCCTCGTGCTCGCGGTCGGCATCGTGGTTGACGACGCCATCGTGGTGGTCGAGAATGTTGAGCGCCATCTCGAGCACGGCATGTCCAGGCGCGATGCTGCGCTCAAGACCATGGGGGAGGTTGGCGGCGCGCTGGTCTCGATCGCGCTGGTGCTGTGTGCGGTGTTCGTGCCCACCGCCTTCCTCGGCGGTATCTCCGGACAGTTCTTCCAGCAATTCGCGGTGACGATTGCGGTTGCGACCGCAATTTCCTGCTTCTGCTCGCTGACGCTGTCGCCGGCGCTGGCCTCGCAGATCCTCGTGCAGCACGGGGAAAAGCAGCCGCCGGCGCGCTGGAACATCATCGCGCGCGGCTGGGACAGCTTCACCGCGCTGTTCAACCGCGTATTCGACCGCCTGGCGCAAGGCTATGCTGGTGTCGCCGACTTCGTGATCCGGCACACGGTGGTGATGCTTGCGATCTACCTGGTGTTGATCGGCAGCGCCGGCTGGCTGCTCGCGACCACCTCGCAGGGCTTCATCCCGGCGCAAGATCGCGGTTACCTCATCATCTCGGCGCAGCTGCCGGGCGCGGCGTCGCTGGCGCGGACCACGGCGGTGGTGCGCGAGATCGAGCGGATTGCGCTGGACACGCCAGGTATCGTGCGCGTTGGCGCATTTAGCGGGTTCTCCGGCGCGACGCGCACGCAGGCCGGCAATGCCGCGGCCTTGTTCCCGGTGTTCGACGAGCCGGAAGTACGGCAGAAGAAGGGATTGTCGGCCGACGCGATCACAGCCGACCTTCGCAAGCGGCTGTCGGTAATCCAGGGCGCCTTCATCATCGTTATTCCGCCGCCCGCGGTGCCGGGCATCGGCACCGGCGGCGGCTTCACCATCCGCATTCAGGATCGGCAGGGACGCGGGCCGGAACTGCTGGCCGCCGCGACCGACGAACTGGTACAGGCCGCGCGCAAGTCGCCGAACCTGACCTCGGTGTTCTCGCCGTTCTCGGCTAGGGTCTGTACCTAAATAGCGCCACGTGATTCTCTTGCCTACGTGTTGATTCGGGGGCGAGAGAATGCGCGCTG
>NZ_JASAUT010000041.1:0-71533 GCF_029952935.1 Bradyrhizobium sp. Mp19
CAGCCAGCATGGTGAATCAGAAACACACTGATTTGGGAATCCCAAATCGATTCAACCTAAACCCATCCCGCTTTAGCGGCCCGTCCAGGTCGGCTTGCGCTTCTCGCCGAAGGCCTTGAGGCCTTCCTTGGCATCCTCGGTCATCGCGAGCAGCGCGATCTGGCTTTCGGTGTAGGCGATGCTCTCGTCGAACGACATCGACGCGATCGCGCGCATCGCGTATTTGCCGCGGCGGATCGCCGTCGGCGACTTGTCGACGATGCGGCTGATCAGCCAATCGACCTTGGCGTCGAGCTCGGCCGCCGGCACCACATAGTTGAGCAGGCCCGCGGCCTGGGCAGCCTTGGCATCGAACGGTTCGCCGGTCAGCGCCCATTCGTTGACCAGGCGCGGCGGGGCGATCGATTGCAGCAGACTCAGCACCTGCATCGGAAACACGCCGACCTTCACCTCGGGCAGACCGAAGATCACGCCATCGGCAGCCACCGCCATGTCGGTCATGCACAACAGGCCCATGCCGCCGGCCATGCAGACGCCGCCGACCCGCGCGATCGCGGGCTTGGTCGCGCTCTGCGACAGCCGCAGCAGGTCGGCATAGTCGACATTGGGGCGCGAGAAATCCATCGAGAAGGCCGCGCCGCTGTTCTGCAGGTCGGCGCCGGCGCAGAACGCCTTGTCGCCCGCGCCGGTCAGCACGATGACGCGCACGTCCCTGTCGTCATGCGCTTCGCGATAGCCCTTGGCGATGCCCGCGATCACACCGGCATTGAGCGCGTTGCGCTTGTCCGGGCGGTTGATGGTGATCCAGAACGCCTGCCCGCGCTTTTCGAGAAGAACGCTGTTGTCGGTCATGTTTCCTGCCTGTTTTCTTGGCCAATGTGCCATTGTCAGCCGACATTTGCGGCAGGATCGGCGCCGACTGCAAGCAGGATTTATGCGGCGGCCGATGCCTTCCGGATCCAGACCTTGTTGTCGTGGAACGCGGCGCCGCCGAGCGGTGCGACGGCCTCCGCCCCGGTCAGCATGTTGATGCCGCGCCCGCCGATATGGGACTTGTTCGGATGGATCGACTCGGCGATCAGCACGCCGCGGCGAACGCCGTCGAACAGCTTTGCGGTCAGCGTGGTCTCGCCGCGCATGTTGCCGAGCGTCACCGCGTCGCCATCGGCGATCGACAGGTCAGCCGCATCGTCGGGATGGATCATCACGGTCGGCGCGCCCTCGCGGGCCTGCGACGACGGCGTCTCGTTGAAGCTGGTGTTGAGGAAGCTGCGCGAGGGCGAGGTCGCGAGCCGGAACGGATGCTGCGCGTCCGCCTCCTCGATGATGGTCCAGTGGTCGGGCAGCGAGGGCATCCTGTCCCACGCGCCCATCAGCCCGCCGGCCCCGACGGGGACCTTGCCCCAGTCGACCTTGAAGTGGAACTTCTTGTCGGAATGGGCAAAGCCGTCGAGATAATGCGAGGTGCGGAAATCGGGCTGCAGGTCGCGCCAAATGTCGGCCTCCAGCGCCTCGATCGTGCCGTGGCCACTCTTCTTCAAGGTCGCATCGATCAGTTGGCGCGGCGTCATGTCGAAGCCGGGATGCACGGCGTTGAGGCGGCGACCGAGCCCCTGCATCACCTCGTGATTGGAACGGCACTCGCCGGGCGGATCGATCAGCTTCGGGCCGACCGAGATGTGCTGATGACCGCCGCCGTAATAAAGGTCGTCGTGCTCCATGAACATCGTCGCCGGCAGCACGATATCGGCCATCTGGGCCGTCTCGGTCATGAACTGCTCGTGCACCGCGACGAACAGATCCTCGCGGGCAAAGCCCTGGCGCACCAGCGCTTGCTCGGGCGCCACCGTCATCGGGTTGGTGTTCTGGATCAACATCGCCTTGACCGGCCCGCCGCCGCGCAGCGCTTCGGGATCGCCGGTGAGGATGCGGCCGATCTTGGACTGATCGAGCACCCGTGTAGCGGGATCGATCGCGTCGTGGCCTTCGATAATCGACTCGTCGAAGCGCCAGATTGCGGCGTTGTTGAAGAACGCGCCGCCGCCCTCATATTGCCAGGCACCGGTGACCGCGGGGATGCACGATGCGGCGTGCATCTGGGCGGCGCCGTTGCGGCTGCGGGTGAAGCCGTAGCCAAGACGGAAGAACGAGCGCTTGGTCGTTCCGACCAGCCGCGCGAACGCCTCGATCTCGTCGACCGGCACGCCCGAGATCGCTGAAGCCCATTCCGGCGTGCGGGTCTTCAGATGCGCCTCCAGCTCGTCCGGGCAGTCGGTATACCGCGCAAGATAATCGCGATCGGCAAATCCCTCGCGGAACAGCACATGCATCACAGCGCAGGCGAACGCGCCGTCGGTGCCCGGCCGCAGCAGGATCTTGATGTCGGCCTGCTTCATGGTCTCGTTGTTGTAGACGTCGACCGCCGCAATCTTCGCGCCGCGCTCCTTGCGCGCGCGGGATGCATGCGTCATCACGTTGACCTGGGTGTTCACCGGATTGGTGCCCCAGATCACGACGAGGTCGGAGACGCCCATCTCGCGCGGATCGACGCCGGCGATCTTGCCGGTCCCGGCGGCAAAGCCGATGCGCGCGATGGTCGCGCATATCGTGCCGTAGAAGCGCGAATACTTCTTCACATGCGACAGCCGATTGAGGCCGTCGCGCATCACGAGCCCCATGGTGCCGGCGTAATAGTAAGGCCAGACCGACTCGGCGCCGAATTCCCGCTCGGCCGCGTCGAAGCGCGCCGCGATCTCGTCCAGCGCCTCGTCCCAGGAGATCCGCGCGAACTGGCCGGAGCCCTTCGGCCCGGTCCGGCGCAGCGGATACATCAGCCGCTCGGCGTGATGAATCCGCTCGGCATAGCGCGCCACCTTGGCGCAGACCACGCCGGCCGTATAGGTCTGCTGTTTGGAGCCCCTGACTCGACCGATCGAGCGTCCCTCGATCACCTCGACGTCGAGCGCACATGCCGAGGGGCAGTCGTGCGGACAGGTGGAATGGCGGATGTCGACCTTGGCATGCTGGTTCATGGCCAAATTGGTAACATCAAACGCCGCCTCCGCCGAGGGGCATTATTGACTCAGCTCGCGCGAAATCCGGGCACGTGCCATGCGGCAGGCGCCCGGATGGGCAGCGATTGGCCGAGCTGTGCCATCAGACTCGGAAGATGCGGGTGTAATGCGATTTGATCGATTCCCCTTCCCGCTCCACCGCCACCGGATCGTCCTTCATCGTCTTGATGTCCTTTAGCGGCCTGCGTCCGGCCTTCTCCTTGGCCTGCGCGTGGACGGATCTGAGGCCGCCGATCTCGACATTGAGCTGCTGGCCCTCACGCCCGAGCGCGAACGACTGGAACAGCCTGGCGGCATTCGGATGCGGACAGTCCTTGAAGATCCCGTTGGGGCCGACAATGATCGGCGACCCCTCGGTGGCGTAGACCGGCTCGACCGGGCGGCCGGCCTCCTTCATCTGGAAGATGTTGTATTCGTTGCCGTCGGCCATGACGGCACGCTCGCCGAGATCGAGCTTCTTGGGTGGATCCGTCGAGGACTGCACCTGCATGATGTTCTGCTTGGCGAGCTTCTCGAAGAAGCTCCAGCCGAGATCGCGCTGCATCTGATAGGTCGCGGTCATGATGGTGCCGCTATAGCCGGGATGCGCCTTGACGATCTTGCCCTTCCATTTCGGATCCAGCAGATCGGCAAAGCTCTGGGGCGCCTCCTCGGCCTTCACGAGATTGGTGTTGTAGGCAATGATCGAAAGCCAGACCCGGAAGCTTGCGAATTGCCCGTCCGCGTCGCGATGCTCCTCGGGATAGTATTTCGCGACCTCCTCCGGAACATAGGGCGCGAGAATGCCGTCGCGCTTCCACACGATGAAATGTGCGGCGTCGGAGGAATTCACGACATCGACGGCATGAATGTTGCTGGAATATTCCTGGCCGACCCGCTGGAACACACGCTCCGCGCCGGTGCGTTCGACGCGCACAGTGATATCGGGATATTTCGCTTCAAATGCCCTTGCCAGCTTCTCGGCAACCGGCAGATCGGTCGAGGTGTAATAGACGACCTGCCCCTCTTTCTTCGCCGCCTCGATCAACGTCGGCATCACCGGTTCCGCAGGTGGCGCGGCGGCCATCACCCGCGTTGAAAGGGCGGCCCCAGCCAGCACCGCGCCCGAGCCCTTCAGCATGTCGCGGCGCGATAGCCCAGGATGTTTCCTCATATGATTCCCCGCACGCGATGGCGAAGTTTGAGTACACCGTCCTCCCGCTCTTATTCCGATGCGCGAAAACGGAGTCTGTCGTCGACAGAAGCTTCAAGTTGCAGCTAGACTTCTGATCAAGAAACAAGACTAAAGTTGGGGGATTCAGTCAATGGCGAGCCTGCGATACGCCTTGGTGTTTGTCGCGGCGTTGCTGACCGTGTCCATGTCAAGCTCATATGCTGAGGCCGAAGACTATCCTGCGCGGCCGGTCAGGATCATCGTTCCCTTTGGTCCCGGCGGTCCGGCCGACGTCGTCGCGCGACAAGTCGGCGGCATCTTGCAGGAAAGCCTCGGCCAGCCCTTCGTGGTGGAAAACCGCACCGGCGCCGGCGGCGTGATCGGCACGCTCGAGGTCGCAAAGGCGCCTGCCGACGGCTACACCCTTCTGATGATGTCGAACATCCAGACCGCGAACGAATCGCTGGTACCGCAGCGCAACTATGAGCTGATGCGCGACCTGACGCCGATCGCGTCGTTGAACACTTCGGATCTCGTGATCGTGGTTCACCCCGCCGTGCAGGCAAAGACCTTGCAGGAATTCATCGCCCTCGCAAAGGCCCAGCCGGGAAAGTTGAACTATGCGTCGTCAGGTCAGGGCACGCCGTATCACATGGCGGGCGAGCTGTTCAAAGCCATGGCGGGGATCGACGTCGTGCATGTGCCCTACCGCAACAGCGGGGAAGCCCGCGGCGGCGTCATCGGCGGCCAGGTCCAGATGATGATCGATGCCGTTCCGGCGATGGCGCCGAACGTCGCCGAAAACCAGGTGCGAGCGCTCGCAACAACCGGCAAGATCCGTTCGACGGTGCTGCCCAACGTTCCGACGGTGACCGAGGCGGGCGTGCCCGGCTATGAAGCAACGATCTGGCTCGGCCTGATGGCCCCGGCGGGCACGCCGAGGCCAATCATCGACAAGCTCAACGCAGCGGTGAATGCAGCCATCAGGCGGCCGGAGGTCGAGAAGCTCTGGGCCGCGCAAGGCGCGGCGCCGATGACCATGACACCGGAGGCGTTCGACAAATTCCTGCGCGCCGATATCGTGAAGTGGGCAGACGTCGTCAAGAGATTGGACAAGCCCCAATAAGCACGCAGCGGCGAGTCCGCGAGCGAAGGAACAGGGCGCATGAAGACCTTGAACATCCTGAGTGGCGGGGCGGCGCAGGGCCTGGTGCGCAGCCTCGCACTCGCGTTTGAAGCCGATACCGGCCTGGGCATCTCCGGTGATTTTGGCGCGGTCGGCGCCATGGCCGACAAATTGCGCGCCGGCGTACCGACCGACATCGTCATCCTGACCGCTGCCCTGATCGCAAAGCTGGCCGACGAAGGGCTGGTTTTGCGCAGCTCGATCACGGACATCGGCCGCGTGGAAACCGCCCTTGCCGTCCGGGCCGGCGATCCGTGGGTCAGCGCCGACGACGCAGCCAGCCTGCGCGCGGCATTGCTCGCCGCGGACGCAATCTTCGTGCCCGATACCAAGGCATCGACCGCCGGAATTCATGTCGCCAAGGTGCTCGCGCAGCTCGACATCGCTGATGTCGTCGCCGACCGCCTGAAGATCTTTCCGAACGGTGCGACCGCGATGCGGCATCTGGCGGAGTCCAATGACCGGCAGCCGATCGGTTGCACGCAATCGACCGAGATCATCAGCACCAAAGGTGTCGTGCTGTCGGGCACTTTGCCGCCGGAATGCGGGCTCGCGACAATGTATACGGCTGCGATCCCGACGCAGGCATCGTCGGCATCGCAGGCGCAACACCTGATCGCGTTGCTGACGTCGCCCGAGACATCACGGCTGCGCAGCCAGGCCGGGTTCGTCTCCGGACCGGAGTCGTCAACACAACCCACGGCGTGATCGGATGCGATAACCTGCCGCCGCAGGGGCACACGGCCAAAATATCGAAAACAACCCCATGCAAAGTAGCCGGCGGCTGCCGGCCGACACGGCCCACTTGACTCGTCGGGCAACTCAGCGGTACGTTTCCATTATTCCGAAATCACGCCGACACCGCCCCTTGCGGCTGTGCCATCCTTGACGCCCGCCGATGGCGGACTTCTCCAGCGACAAAGGCGACGCCTTTGCGCGGGAATGACGGCGCGATTGCTCGGCTTCCGCAATGACATCACCCACGCATGCGCCGCCGTGCCAAAGGCGGCAATCAGAAACCGATTGGTTTCCACGATGCCGGGCTCAATCCGAGGCCTGGGTCGCATAAGGAGAAGGCTACGAAAATGAAGGTCAGGAATTTCCTAAAGTGGACAGCCTCGACATCGCTGATCATCGCGGTGGTCACGGCCGGGATCAGGGAGAGCCATGGTCAGGCCGTGACCATCGCGAATGGCGCCGACGTTGCCGAGGGTTCGACCACCGACGCTCCAGCTACCGTACCAACCAGCGCCGCCGCCGCGACCACGATCTCCCTGCTCAAGGCGCTGAACAACAGTTTCGTCAATGGCACTCAACAGATACAGGGCAACATCGCCGGCGGCACGGCCGACTCCGGCAACCCGGTCAAGATCGGCGGTGTATTCAACTCCACGATGCCGACCCTTGCCGCCGGTCAGCGCGGTGATCTGCAACTTTCGAACTTCGGTGGCATCCTTGCCGCGACATCGTCCACCGGCGCGGACGCTTCGACCAACGTTGGCGCAGCCTTGAACGTCGGTACCGGCGGGTCATCGAACACCAGCGGTGCGCTATTCAACAAGGGCTTCATGTTCAACGGCACCACGTGGGACCGGCAGCGGTCGATCAACGGCGCAGCGGCCGCTGGCACCGGAACTGCGGCGGTGGCCATCGCGCCGACCAGCGCAGCAGTGGGCGGCATCACACCAGTGGTGACCAGCGCGGCTGCCAATAACCTCGTGCTCAAGGCCGGTGCAGGTAACCTGTACTCGGCCTATGCGACCAACCTGACGGCCACGGCCGGTTTTCTGGTGATCATCAATGCGACCACCGCACCTGCGGATGGCGCAATCACTCCGCTCGATTGCGCGCCGCTGCCTGCGTCCGGCTTCGGCTCGATCAACTATAATCCCGGCCCGCCATCAGTGTACTCGACCGGCATCACGGCCGTGGTCACATCGGCTGCCAACTGTTTCACCAAGACCACCGGCGTGATCACCGCCTACATCAAGGGGGCCGTGCAATGAAACATGGCATCACTCGACTGCTCGCTGCCGCGATTCTAACGGGGCTGTTCCCGTATTGCAGCCATGCCCAGCAGGTGCAGACCGGAAGCCAAGTGCTGAAGGTCCCGTTGACGGGGTCGATATTCTCCGACGACACGCCGCCTGCGATCATCCACCGTCTCGCGGATCGCGTGTTGATCGGCGGTGCGGTAATCGCCGACGGCAAGCGCTTCCCGGTGCAGACGACTTGGGTGGCGCAGCAAGCCTCGGGCCTCATGACGTACTTCGACAGCCGCTCGACCTTCGAGGTGGTGAGCCAGCGCGGCGCCACCGCAATCGCTGCGGGCTCGCGCACGAGCGACATGAACCCCTCCGACACCGGCACCGTCGGCTTCCTCGGCTTCGCGCTGAATGACTATCTCGATGCGGTGCAGACGAACCGGCGATCATCGTGGGGGCACTACACCCACGTGGTGCGCGCAGCGGACACCACGACGACCGGCACCGGCGGCACCGGCGGCGTCTCCAGCACGGCTTTCACCTTCTCGCCGATCCCCGGCACAGCTCCAACGGTTGGTGGACGCATCGACGGCACCGGGATCACGCCCGGCACATGGGTCACCGCATATAACGGTAGCACCGGCGTTGCGACCTTGTCGGCTGCCATGACCGTCGCTGCTGCCACTACCGTGACGTACTCGGCATCTGGTGGCGCCATCGCAGGCGGCATCCAGGGCATGGAAATGGATGTCGCGAACCTCGGCAGCATCGTCAATGTCGATCCGTATGGCGGTGGCACCTCGCAAACCGGCATGACGCTTGATCTGTTGCTCGGGTCCGGCGGCGAAACAGGTCAATCGGGCGCCGTCGTCAACCCCGCCAGTGCGGCGCTGTTGATCGCGAACAATCACGGCCAGTTCATGAAAGGTATCGTTGTCGGCGCCAATTCGATCTACGGCAACGACGGCAACACGCCGGGGCAGACCGCGCCCGCTATCGTCATGGCGAAGGGCCATGAAATACAATGGCGGTTCAGCGGCGGCGACGTGACGCCCGCTCTGTCGGCTGTCATCCGCTCCGACAACAACGCGTTGGCGACCCAAACCAAGCTGATTTTCCGAACCAACGGCGCAGCGTTTACCGACCAGTTCGAGAACCAGATCGGCCGGTTTCAGCCACCCGCTACGACGCAGGGGCAGACCACCAACTATCTGGACTTCATTGCCGCCATTGCGGGCAGCGGTTCGCCCAACCCGGTGATCGCGGCGACCGGCACCGATGCGACAGTCGGAATGGACTTTCAGACCACGAACCGGGGCAACTATAACTTCTACAATCTGTCCCACACGCGGCTACTCGCGCGCATCGCTGATATCGGCGGATCGGGCTCGAACGGCAACTCGATCATCATCAACGGCAACGATTCCGGCGCGTCTCCCTCGGTGGCCGCTGGCGGTGTCGATACCAATATCGATCTCGGGTTCACCCCGAAGGGCACCGGGGCGATCGTCATGAATGCACAGATGAAACTGAAGTCCTTCACCGTGGCGACGTTGCCGACGTGCAATCCGGCAATGCAGGACGCGATGGCCGCCGTGACTGACGCGACCGCGCCAACGTATAATGGCGCCCTGATCGGAGGCGGCGCGGTTCACGTTCCAGTTTATTGCAACGGTTCTGCCTGGACCTCGCATTGAAACAGGGACGTCTGCACTTGAGCCGAGAAGCCGCGGCGTACTGGATCGCCCCGCACGCGTGGAGAGCCCACGGCTCCTTCCACGCGTCGTCCCTGCGAAAGCAGGGACCCATACGCCGCGGCTCGTGTCGTGAACGGGACTCGTCGTCCAGTATTGCGCAACAATGACCGTCTGTGGTTATGGGTCCCTGCTTTCGCAGGGACGACACTGAACTTGTGGCGCGATCTCAAGCAGGTTCCGTGTCGTCGCCCGGTCAGGTGTTCAGGCCGGGCGATGACGGCGCGAGACCGCTTCAACCTGCCTTCATCACGCTCTACCGCGCCAGTTGCGTGAGGCCGGTCGGCGGTCCGTCCACCGCGGTCCAGCCGCCGTCGACGAACAGCGTGCTGCCGCTGACATAGCTCGCCGCGTCCGATGCAAGGTAGGCGACGGCGGTCGCGACCTCGTCGGCGCTGCTCCAGCGATTGAACACGGTATGGCCGGCATAGAGGTTGTAGATATCCGGCCGCTGCTTGAACGGACCGGTCAATGCGGTCTCCGCGATGCTCGGCGCGATCGCATTGACGCGGACGCCGGATCGCCCGACCTCGGACGCGAAGCCCTTGACCAGAAGGCCGATCGCCGCCTTGGTCGATCCATAGACTGCAAGTCCCGGCTCGATGGTCACGGCACGCACCGAGGAACATGCAATCAGGCTGCCGCCCTGTTGCTTGACCATGGTGCGACCGAACGCCTGAAAGAACCAGACCGTGCCCTTGACGTTGAGGTTGATGACGCGGTCGAGATCCTCCTCGGTGTAATCGAGGATGGTCTTGCGGATATTCAGTCCCGGCGTCGTCACCGCGATGTCGATCCGCTGAAATTCCGCGAGCGCCCTCGCCGCCAGCGCCTCGACGCCGGCACGATCGGCCGCATCGCAGCTGGCTGATGTTGCCGATCCGCCCTGCTGCCGGATCGCGGCGGCCGTTGCCTCCGCGCCCTCTTGCGCTCGATCGGCGCAGAGCACGCGCGCGCCGAGCGACGCCAGCGCTTCGGCCGAGGATTTGCCGATCCCTGAGGCCGCTCCCAGCACGACGGCGGTCTTGCCGGTGAGATCGAATAGCTTGCGATAGTCGGTCACGTGAATCCTCCCTTCGGCGACGCATGCCGGAATGCAACACTTTCCCGATTTGCTTCAGGTTCGACACCGAGGGCAAGCGCCATCTTGCACAAGCGCGGCAAACGCGTCAGCATTGCGGGCAGAAGCGCGCCTGCGCCAGCTCCGTCAAGAAAGGGCACCCGTCGTGAGGATCATTGACCTGAGCCGAGAGCTCTATCACCGCACGCCGAGCTATCCCGGCCATCCGCCCATCATGCACGGGATGTGGAAGAACCACGAGGAAGCCCTTGCGGAATCGAGAAACGTCTATGGCCTGGCATCGATGTTCATCTCGATGCCCGACCATGGCGGAACCCACATCGATGCGCCCCGGCATTTCGGCCCGAGCGGCATACCGATCAATGAATATCCGCTGGAAAAGTGCATTGTACCGGGCATCTGTCTCGACCTTCGCCACATCGCGCCGCGTGCCGAGATCACCCCTTCCGACCTCGAAGCAGCCGTGAAGGAGGCCGGACGGCCGATCCCGATGGGCGGCACCGTCCTGCTCTGCACCGGCCACCATGCCCGGACGTTTCCGCGCAAGGAATATTCGACCGACAATTCCGGCGTGAATGTCGCGGCGACCGAGTGGCTGGCGAAACACGGCATCGTTCATTTCGGCGTCGACTCGATGCGCCCCGGTCCCGACAGCGACGAGAACCTGCTCGTTCACAAGGCCTGCCTCGATCTCGACATCACCCACATCGAAAGCCTGTGCAATCTGGAAGCCCTGCTCGGCCAGGGGCAATTCACCTTCATCGGCCTGCCGATGAAATGGCGCGACGGGACGGCGTCGCCGATCCGCGCCGTAGCGGTATTCGACCTTTAGATTCGTGATGCGGGGGCATGTCCGATGACGGGTAGATTAGCCCCTTCCTCGCGTCGTTCGATCCTGAAAGCCTGTAGCGCACTTGCGATCGCTGGTCTTACCGGGCGGGCCAAGGCCGCCGGCTACGCGGAACGCCCGATCAAGGTCATCGTGCCGTTTGCGCCTGGTGGACCGACCGACATCATGGCCCGCATCCTCGGCACCCATCTTGGCGAAGCGCTCGGCGGCACCATCGTGGTTGAGAACCGCCCCGGTGGCGGTGGCAATATCGGGATCGGCATTGCCGCACATGCCGAGCCCGACGGCTATACGCTCCTGATCACGTCGAGCGCCTTTGTCGTCAATCCCGGCCTCTACGCCAAAATCCCGTACGATCCGGTCAAGGACTTCGCGCCGATTGCCGAGCTTGGCACGTCGCCGAACGTGATCCTGGTCAATCCGAAGCTTGGGATCAATTCAATCGCCGAGCTGATCGCACGCGCAAAGGCAAACCCGGACGAACTGAACTATGCCAGCCCTGGCCTCGGGACGACGCCACATCTCGCCGGCGAGCTGTTCAAGATCATGGGCCAGCTCCAGATGACGCACGTGCCGTTCTCGGGCGCTGGTCCCGCCATCCAGGCGATCCTGAGCGGAACGACCGAGGTCGCCTTTGCGGCGCTTCCGCCTGCCCATCCACACATCGAGTCAGGGGCATTGAAAGCGTTGGCCGTCACCGGAACCCATCGATGGTTCGATTTGCCTGATGTGCCGACCATGATCGAGCTCGGCTACAGGGATTTCGTCTCCGACACCTTTCAGGGCTTTCTCGCGCCTGCGAATGCGCCCTCCTCCGTTGTCGCGTTGCTGTCGGCGAAATCGATCGAGATTCTGAAGACGCCGAAGATCGCCGAACAGCTGCGCAACGACGGCTTCGAGGTGCTTGCGAACGGGCCCGACGGCATGCGCAGGCGAATTGCCGACGAAGTGCCGAAATGGCGCGGCATCATCGCAAAGGCGGGGATCAAGCCGGTCTGAGCAGATCAACATTGCGCGACACGCACAGCGTGTGATCTTGCGACCATTGGCCAGCATCCCTAGGCTCCCCCTCCATAACAAAACAACCAGGGAGGCGATCGTCATGACCACAAGGCGGGATTTCCTGAAAGCGGGAGCAACGGCGGCGGCAGGCATCGTGTTCTGCGGCTGCGGGCTCGTCCACAACGCAAATGCGCAGCAATCGCGCCAGCAACTGCCGGTCACGGTCAACGGCAAACGTGTCAAGACCATCGACATCCACGCGCATTGCCATTTCCGCGAGGCGGGAGCCCTGCTCGGCGCCGACGCCGGAAAGCTGCAACTGCCGCCGGTCAACGGCGCCAGCGAGGCCTTCATCGAGATCGACAAGCGGCTGGCTGCGATGGACGCGCAGGCCGTCGATATGGAGGTGCTTTCGATCAATCCGTTCTGGTACGACCGCGACCGGGACCTTGCCGTGCAGATCGTGAAAATCCAGAATGAGAAGCTCGCCGAGCTCTGTGCCTCGAAGCCCGACCGGTTCGCAGCTTTCGCCTCGCTGACGCTGCAGGCACCGGACCTTGCGGTGCAGGAGCTGGAGACGGCGGTGAAAAGGCAGGGGCTGAAGGGCGCGGCGATCGGCGGTGTCGTCGATGGCGTCGAATTCTCAAATCCGAAGTTTCATCCGGTCTGGGCCAAGGCCGAGGAACTCGGTGTCCCCCTGTTCATCCATCCGCAGGGCGTGCCCGAGCTCAACAAGCGGCTCTCCGGCAATGGGTGGCTTGGCAACACGATCGGCAATCCGCTCGAGACCACGATCGCACTCTCCCATTTGATCTTCGAGGGCACGCTCGATCGCTTCCCGGGACTGAGAATCATCGCCGCACATGGCGGCGGTTATCTCGGCTCGTATGCCGACCGCTCGGACCATGCCTGTCTGGTTGGACCCAAGGGATGCAATCCGGAGATCAAGCTCCAGAAGGCGCCGGCGGAATATCTCAAACAGATTTATTTCGACTCTCTGATCTTCACGCCGGAGGCGATCAGGCACCTCGCCGCCCAGGTTGGCGTCGGCCAGATCGTGCTGGGAAGCGACTATCCCTATCCATGGCAACTCGCACCGGTCGACCACATCTTCGCCTCGTCGTCGCTGAGCGACGATGACAAGGCCAATATTCTCGGGCGGACCGCAGCAAAGCTGCTTGGCGTAGCCGCGTGAGGACGGCTTGCTGCTGGACAGGCAGCTATCGTCGCGCCGTGCCGCGCGACGACGGCATCAACGATCAGTAGGCCTTCACCGTCCGGATCTCGTTGAGAGGCCGGGCTGTCGGTGCCACCTGCGCGATATTGGGTATCGGATCGGTGTAGACGGCGTCGGTTCCGACGAACTCCGCTTGCGCCGCGTCCGATATCCATCTGACCGCCGCCGGATGACTGACCAGCATCCCGATCAAGGCAACGATGACGAGCAGCGGCAACGCGACCAGCTTGATGCTGAAGCTCTGGTAATTGTGCTGTGGATCCTGCCGTCGCTTGTCGAAAGAGCTCTGCATGGATTCCTCCATATTGTGCTCCCCTGAAGCGTCACTTACCGCAGCGCACGCAAGGCCGATGTGAATGGCTTCACAGGCCTTGTTCAGCTCACCGTTTCGTGAAATGCACGACCGACCGGGCAGCCGGCGCGACTACTCGCCGTCGTTCGCGCCGGCGTCGACCAGCTCCTGCAGCGTCTCGGGCTTCAGCACGACGATCGCGCCATGCTCGAGCCTGACCCAACCGCGTATCGCCCACGCGCGGAGCTGCTTGTTGATGCTCTCGCGCGTCATCCCGACCATCTCGCTGATCTCCTGCTGGGTGATCGAGATGGTGCGCCCCTGCGGCTTGTGCTTGTCGCTCAGGCGCAGCAGCGCGCTGGCCAGACGGCCGGGCAAGTTCTGCAGGATGACCTGCTCGACCTGATCGCTGGTCCGGCGCAGTCTTTCGCAAAGCAGCTCGATGAACTTCATCGCAAGCGTCGGTTGGCTGCGCACGAACGGAATGAACTCGCGCCGGTCAATGACGAACAGCTCGCAATTGGTGTTGGCGGTGGCATCGGCCGTCCGCGACAAGCCATCGAGCAGCGCGATCTCCCCGAAGATCTCGCCGGCTTCGATCAGGTTCAAGATCGCGTTGCGACCATCCGGCGACGAGATGCTGATCTTGACCGTGCCCGAGATCACCGCAATCAGGCTGGTGCCAGGATCGCCCTTGGAAAAGATCGTCGTCCCCCGTTTCAGCGTGGTGTGCTTGGCGTAGCGGCAGAGCTGATCGAATGCCTCAGGCTCGAGATCGGCGAAATAGGGATGCTTGCGCAACACCGACAGCTTGTTGTTCGAAAACAACGGCGCGCCGGAAGTTCGTTCTATGGGCGACGCACCGGTCATCGTGATCCAGACTGATTGTGTTGCGTTCAATCGGCCCGCCAGCACAGCGGACGCCGACAAAGCCATCGATCAATGAAAGCAGACAGAAGTATAGCCCCCCAGGAGCCCTACAGCAACAAAAGGTCCGAGCCGGCGCAATGGGATAGAAGGCATCCAAGGTACAATTTGGAATAAATATGTGTCGATGCAACGCTCAATTGCAGGCTGCGGGCAGCGCTTGGTCTGACATGCCCGGCCCATCCACGACAATCTCGCCTGGCAAAATCCTGTCTGTGCGAGGGGTCAACGCGGCCAACTCACAGCAGCTTGCCGTCTGGCCCAAAGAACGGATGCGGCCCGTCAAACTGACCGATCGGGACCTGGTGCGTGACCAATTGTCCATAATCCGGCCCGCCAAACCACGTGTGCAAGTGAAACGCCGGCGGTTCCACCTTGAACGATGGTTCGCGGAGCTGTCCGAGGTCCAGGTCGACCGCATGGTTCGGCGCGGGGCACAATGTCACGGGTATCCCGGCGAAAGAGGTCAGCATGGCACGATGCACGTGCCCGCAGCCGATCAAACGCACCCGCGGGTGACGCCTGACGATTGCTGCCAGTTCGGCGGCATTGAAAAGGTCCTGACGGTCCATGTGCCAGATGCCGCCCTTGAACGGCGGGTGATGCAGGAAAAGCAGCGCGGGCCGGTCGAGCGCTGCCGCCAGCGTCGCGTCCAGCCATTGCAGCGTCGACGGTTCGAGCATGCCATGAGGCTTTCCGGCAACGCTTGAATCAAGCAGCAGCAGATCGAGGCCATTCACCTCGATCTGCTGGTCGAGCGGACCTGTCGCATGAACATAAGGTGCGGCAGGGAACGCGGCGCGCATCCACGCACGCGAATCGTGATTGCCGGGAATTCCGGCAAACGGAACGCGCAGCGGCGCGAGCAGTCGCTTGAGATAGTCGTATTCCTCGACCGAGGGCGTATCGACAAGGTCGCCCGAGATGACGACGAAATCGGGCGCCGGCTCGAATGCGCTGAGCGCGGCCACGCAGCGTTCAAGCGCCTTCGCGGTATCGACCCGGCCATAGGCCAACGCTCCCGGCGGCTTGATGTGGAGGTCGGAAATCTGGGCGATGAGGACCGGTTTCGACGGCATCGATCAATCTCGTGGTTCGGAGGGGAGCAGACGGACAGCGTCGGGCGCAATCGAAAGCCCGACGCGATCGCCGATCCTGGCTTGAATCGTGTTGGGAGCGTCGACATTGAGCGGCTTGCTCGATGCACCGCTCACGACGAGCCGCTGTCGGTCGCCGATGAAGCTGACGGAATCGACGATTCCCGAAAGTATCCCGGTGCCCGCCTCCGTCACGCGAATGGTTTCGGGGCGGATCATGACGGTCGCGTTCGCGGTCGTCGCTCCACCCGCGATCGGCAGTCGCCCGCCGGGCAGGATCAATACGCCGTTCTCGACCGGAGCCTCCACAATGTTCGCCGCTCCGATGAACTCCGCCACAAACCGGTCCTTCGGCGCGAAGTAGACCTCGCGCGGCGTGCCGATCTGCGCGATTGCGCCTTTCCGCATCACGACAATCCGGTCGCCCAATTCCATGGCTTCGGCCTGATCGTGGGTGACATAGATCGTCGTGATCCCAAGCGCGCGCAACAGCCGGTTGAGCTCGCTGCGCAGCCGGTCCCGCAGCGCGGCGTCGAGCGCGGTCAAGGGCTCGTCGAGCAGCAAGATGCCGGGCCGGATCGCGACGGCACGCGCCAGTGCGACGCGCTGACGCTGGCCGCCCGAAAGCTGGTCGATGCGGCGATTCTCCAATCCCGTGATGTTCGTCAGCGCAACCAGTTCAGCGACGCGTGCGGCGCGCTCGCCCCTCGCAACACCGCGGATCTTCAGGCCGTAGGCGATATTGTCCGCCACCGTCATGTTGGGGAACAGGGCGTAGGACTGGAACACCATCCCGACATTGCGCCGCTCGATCGGGACCGAAGTCATGTCCTTGCCATCGAACAGGACCTTGCCGCCGACATCCGGCAGCTCGAGCCCTGCGATGATGCGCAGCATCGTGGTCTTGCCGCAGCCGGACGGCCCGAGCAGCACCAGCGTCTCGCCGCGCGCAATGTCGAGGGTTGCGGGATCGAGCGCGCGCGTGCCGTCGGCAAAGGTCTTGCCGCACGCCTCGATCCGCACCGCTGCACCGTGCCCGGCCGTACTCATCGCTTGTGATCCCTGTCGGCCAGCAGCTGCATCGCGACCAGCAGCGGAATGATCATCACGAAGAAGATCAGCGTATAGGCCGACGCCACTTCGAGCCGCATCGAGGCGTAGCTGTCGGCGAGCCCGATCGGCAGTGTCTTCGTCAACGGCGTATGCAGCATCCAGGTCAGGTTGAATTCACCGAGCGACAGCGTAACCACCATCAGCGCGCCGGCGAGAATTCCCGGCAGTGCGTTCGGCACGATGACGTCGCGGAATCGCCGCCATGGCGACGCTCCGAGCGAAGCCGCGCCCTCATCCAGCGTCTTGATGTCCACGGTGGCAAACACCGCCATCACCGACCGCACCATGAACGGCATGGTGAAGATCACATGGCCGACCAGGATGAAAAGCCAGGAACGGCGAAAGTCACCGAAGCTGCCATAGGCGAGCAGCAGTGCAAGCGCAATCGCTAGCCCAGGGATCGCCAAAGGCAACGTGATGATCTCCTCGACGATGCGCGCAAGCCGGCCTCCCCGCGTATGCAGCGCATAGGCTGCGGGAACGCCGGCGAGCAGCGTGACGGCAAGGGTCGCGAATGCGATCACGAAGGAGAGCAGGATGGTGCCGGCATAGAGCTCCCAGACCTGCGCGACCCATTGCAGCGTCACGCCGGACTGGATGCCCCGGAAGTAATTGACGGTCACGCCCGCGGAGATCGACAGCCCCGCGGGAACCACCAGGAAGGCGGCAACGAGCAGCGTGAAGATGAACTGGCCGGTGAAGATCAAGCGATCACGCATGCGTTCACCCGGCCGCCGCGACCGCGCTGCCGCTGAACGAGCGGGCGAGCGCGAGGATGAGCCAGGTGATCAGGCCAAGTCCCACCGACAGCGCAGCCGAGGTCGCGAAATTGGCGGCCAGCGTAAACTCGGTGTAGATCAGCATCGGCAGCACATCGATGTTCGTTGCCAGCGTAAACGCAGTCCCGAAGGCCCCCATCGCGGTCGCAAACGCAATCGCACCGGACGCAACGAAAGCCGGCGCCAGCGCCGGCAGCACGACGTCACGCTGCACCGCCCAGGGGCTGGCGCCGAGCGAACGCGCGGCTTCCTCCAGACCGACATCGAGCTTTTGCACGGCCGCCATGATGGTCAGGATCACGCGCGGGATCGAGAAGTAGAGATAGCCGAGGAACAACCCGTAGATCGAATAGGCGAAGACGAACTTCTCGCCGAAGATCCGGTTGGAGAGATCGCCGATCAGGCCCTGCCGCCCCGCCAGCAGAATGATCATGAAGCCGACCACCACGCCGGGAAACGCCAGCGGAAAGGTCAGCATCGCGATCAGCACGGCCCGCCCGGGAAAGCGGTGCCGCTGCAGAAACATTCCGGCTATCGTCGCCACGATCAGCGTGACGACCGTCGTTGCCGCGGCCAGGAGCACGGTATTGATCAGCGTCGCGCGGTAACGAGCTTCGGTCAGGATGGCGAGATATCCGGCGAGACCGTGCGGTCCTTCGGCACCCGCGACCACCAGCCGTGCCATCGGCAGCAGGAAGAATGCCGTGGTCACGACCGCGAGCGGCAGCAGGCAGAGCCAAACGAAGGATTTTTGCGACATCGGAAGAATGGTGCCCCGGCGAAGGGCACCATATTGCCTCAGCGAACCTCGGCGAGATAGCGGTCGACGAAGGCTTTTTGCACGTTTTCCATCTCGCCCCAGTCGACGCTCTTGGCACGAGCATAGTCGCTGTCGGGGAGAAATTTCCCCTTCACGGAAGCCGGCAGCTCAATCGGGCGGGCCGGACGCAGATAGGCATTGGTCCAGATCGCCTGCCCCTTGTCGGACAAGAGATAGTCCATCACCTTCTTGGCCTTCTCCTTGTCGGGCGCGTTCTTCACGAGACCAACGACATAGGGAAACACCACCGACCCCTCGCAGGGAATCACAAACTCGAAGTTGCCCTTCTCCGAGTACTTCGCGCGATAGGCATTGAAGTCGTAGTCGAACAGGATCGGCATCTCACCGGAGACGACGCGGGCATATGACGTCTGCTTGGGTACGATCGGATCGTTCTTGCGCAGTTCTTTGAAGAAGCTGATCGCCGGATCGAAGTTGCCTGGCGAGCCGCCGAGCGCCAGATTGACGGCGACCGCGCCGACATAGCCGACCGCCGCCGACGACGGATCGAGATAGCCGACCATCCCCTTGTAGTCGGGCTTCAGAAGATCCTTCCAGCAGGCAGGCACCGGCTTGCCGCCAAGCGCATCCTTGTTCACGAACAGGCCGAGCGTGCCGGAGTGGATCGTGGTCCAGTAGCCATCGGGGTCCTTGAGGCCGGTCGGGACCTGATCCCAATGCGCCGGCTTGTAAGGCTCGAGCGCATCCTGGGCCTTGGCCTTCATGCCGAAGGTCACGCCGAAATAGCCGATATCGCCGACCGGATTGCTCTTCTCGGCCAGGATCTGGGCCAGCGCCTGGCCGGAATTCTTGTTGTCATGCGGGATATCGTAGTTCAGATCCGCCTTGATCGCCTTCAGCATCGAGGCCCAATCTGCCCATTCCGGCGGACAGTTGTAGCAGATCACGTCGGCCGCCCTGGCGGATTGCCACGGCGCGATCAGCGTCAGCGCCAGCAACGCGAGGACAAGGCGGACGGTCTTCATGGGAGGCTCCGGTCTGGGAGAGGATGCAATGAGGATTTCAACATCAACCGGGCGACCAAGTATAGGCCGCGTATGAATGTTTTGCGACGCGCTTGCTGCCGTGCAGCAAATGCAACGGCCGCGATGCCGACGATCCGGTGCTCGCGGCAACCACTGGTTTCGCGCTAGGCTGCCGGCCAAAAGAGGAAGCCCATGTACCAGCCGCCCGGCGTCAAGACATCGTCCGATCTTCCCGTCCCAGACCTGATGACAGCCTGGGTCCTTGGTGGCCCCGATCAGCTCCTGCTTCGCGAAAAGCCGACGCCGGTCCCGTCGCGTGCCGAGGTGCTGGTGCGCATCGACGCGGTTGCGATCTGCGCCACCGATCTCGAAATTATCCATGCCGGGTCGCCGGCAAGCATTCAGGGCGGCCTGCCCTTCAACAAGAACTTTACGCCGGGCCACGAATACATGGGCACGGTCGCCGCGCTCGGGCCGGACCTTGACGAATTCAGGATCGGCGAGCGGGTCAGCGTCGAAATCCACGCCGGCTGCGGCCAATGCAAACGGTGCCGCCAGGGCATGTACACGTCATGCCTCAACTATGGAAAGCCGGAGAAGGGCCACCGCGCCAACGGCTTTACGACCGACGGCGGATTCGCGGAGTACGCAGTCAACCACATCAATACGCTGGCGCGCGTCCCGGATAGCATGAGCGACGCGGAGGCGACGCTCGTGGTGACCGCGGGCACGTCGATGTACGGCTTGACTGAATTGGGGGGATTGGTGGCGGGCGAGAGTGTCGTGGTGATCGGCCCGGGGCCGATCGGACTTCTCGCAGTTGCTGTGGCCAAGGCGCTTGGCGCAAGCCCGGTGATTCTGACCGGAACGCGCAACAAGCGGCTGGCGATCGGCCGGGAACTGGGGGCCGACCGCGTCATCAACATCAACGACGAAGACGCCGTTGCGGTCGTGAAGCAACTAACAGGGGGGATCGGCGCGGACTATGTCGTCGAATGTGCCGGCACCGAAGCGACACTCAACCAGGCCATTCACATGACCAATCGTGGCGGCAAGATTTGTCTGGCCGCCTTCCCGCACGAGGCCGCGACGCTGGACATCGCGCATCTCGTGCGAAACAACATCTACGCTTACGGGATCCGCGGCGAGGGCCGCAGCGCCACTCGCCGCGCCATGGAATTGATGGCAGCGAAGCGGTTCGACGCGACACGAATCCACACGCATACGTTTCCGCTGGCCGACCTGCCGACGGCGCTCAGATATGCGCGGGATCGCGTGGATGACGCGATCAAGGTCGTCGTCACCACTCGCAAGGCCGACGCGATCGCGCGCGCTGCGGAGTGAGGTCCATTCGCGCCGGCGGGAGACCGGGAAGCCCGCTCACACCGAACAATATCGTTCCTTGATCTCGTCGTCGGCCAGCAGGGCCTGCGCCGACGCCTGATGCACCACCGCTCCCTGATCCAGGACGTAGGCACGATCGGCGATGCCAAGCGCGAGCTCGACATTCTGCTCAACCAGCAGCACCGTCGTTCCCTGCGACTTCATGTTGCGGAATAGCTCGAACATCTCGTCGACCAGGACCGGCATGATGCCCTCCGAAGGCTCATCCAGCATGATCAGGTCGGGCTTTGCGATCATCGCCCGCGCGATCGCCAGCATCTGCTGCTCGCCGCCGGACATCGTGACCGCCTCCTGGTCCATGCGCTCGGCCAGCCGTGGGAATACTCCTGCGATCTCGTCGATCAGCTCGGCTTCCCGCTTCTTCGCCGGCGACGCCACCAGCCCGAGCCGCAAATTTTCCCGGACCGACAATCCCTGCACAATCCGCCGCTCTTCGGGAACATAGGCAAGTCCGAGCGCGAAGCGCACATGCGCCGGCTGGCTCAGCAGCTCCTCGCCCTTGAAGGTGACCGAGCCGCGCGTTCGTCCCATCAACCCCATGATCGATTTCAGTGTCGTCGTCTTGCCGGCTCCATTGCGACCGATCAGGCAGACGATCTCGCCTTTGGCCACCTCGAGCGTGATGTCCTGCAGCGCGTGACTTGCGCCGTACCAGGCATTGAGCTTGCTGATCTGCAGCATTCGTCAATGCTCCCGCTGGCCGAGATAGACCCGCTTCACCGCCTCGTTCTGCCGGACCTCCTGTGGCGTTCCTTCTGCGAGAAGTTCTCCGTGGTGCAGCACGAGGATGCGATCGCTGATCCCGAGCACCAGCTTCATCTTGTGCTCAACGAGGATGACCGTACGCTCCTTTGCGAGCTTCACGATCAGATCCATCATGGTCCGGGTTTCTTCCGGACTCATGCCGGCCGTCGGCTCATCCAGCAACAGCAACCGGGGTTGGCTGGCAAGCGCCATGCCGATTTCCAGCGCCCGCTGCTCGCCATGGGCCAGCGTCTTGGCGGCACGTTCCCGGGACTCCCACAGCCCGACCAGGGCCAGCAACTCGTCCGCCCGCTCGACCAGCTCGGTCAGGCGCGCGCGGGGACGCCAGATGTCGTATCTCGACACCAGCGCCTGCAGACCGACGCGGATGTTTTCACGGGTCGTGAGCTGCGGAAACACGCTGGTGATCTGAAAGGACTTTGCGATCCCCATATGCGCAAAGCGGTGCTGCGGCAGGCCGGTGACATCCTTGCCCTCGAATTCAACGCTGCCTTTGGTGGGCGCAAACGCGCCGCACAGCAAATTGAAATAGGTGCTCTTACCGGCCCCGTTCGGACCAATAATGGAGGTGATCGCTCCTCTGGAAAACTCCGCCGAGATATTGTTCAGCGCGACAAACTTCCCGAACGTCTTGCCGACGCCCCTGGTGCGCAGAATGATTTCTTTGGTTTGGCCTTCCGCGGCGCTCATCGCCTGCCTCGCGCGATCAGCGTGCCCCAGATGCCGGCGGGGAAGAACAGCACGCATGCAATGAAGATGGCGCCAACGATCAATTGCCAGTGGACCGTCCACACGGAGACCACGTTCTCGAGGACCAGGAAGACGGCGGCGCCGATCATCGGCCCGAAGAACGTTCCCATACCGCCCAGCAATGCAATCATCACGACCAGGCCCGACGTCTCGTAGTGCAGGATCTCGATCGGAACGATCGACAGATGCAGCGCCTGCAAGGCTCCCGCGAGACCGCAGAAGCCGCCAGACAAAACGAAGGTCAGCAATCGGGTCTTGGTGACGTCATAGCCTGACGCGCGGGCGCGCATCTCATTCTCCCGCACGGCCTCAATGACGGCGCCAAATGGCGAGGCGAGAATGCGCGACATCACGAAAAAAGCGGCAATCACGAAAGCCGCGATGACATAGTAACGGACCATCGGATTGATGAAGTCGAGCCGCAAGCCGAACAGATCGATGGTGCGGACGTTGATGCCGCGGAGGCCGTTTTCGCCACCGGTCAGGTCAACCGCCTGATAGAAAAGGTAGTAGATACATTGCGACAGCGCCATCGTCACCATCGCGAAGTAGATGCCGCGGGTCCTGATCGCGAGCACGCCAATCAACGATGCCATCAACAGGCCGCCGGCGATCCCGGCCGCGATGGCCGCATACCATGGCCAGCCAAAATGGACGATGGCGATGCCACAGAGGTAGGCACCGGTTCCGAACAGCGCCGCGTGACCAAACGACAGCAGACCGAGATAACCAAAGACGAGGTTGAAGCCGACGGCGTACAATCCATAGATCAGGATGTTCACCGCGAGGGCCGTGAACGGCATCACCAACGGGAAAATCAGGATCACCGCCGCCACAATGCTGGCGCGATGCCGCGTTGCGAACTCGTACCAACTGCCCGTCGTGGCACGAGGCTGTTTGATGGATTCGGTGGCTCCGGTCATCCCTGGCTCTCAGCTCATCAATCCGGCGCGGCCGAAGAAGCCCTGGGGACGGACGATCAGGACGATCGCCATCAGGGCAAAGATCGAAACCTTGGCCATCTCGGGTGCAAACAGCGACGTCATGCTGACCACCACACCGACGAGGAGGCCCGCCAGTACGGCGCCACCGATCGAACCCATGCCTCCCACGACCGTCACCACGAAAGCCTCGGCGAGAATCGTGCCGCCCATCTCGGGAATGACGCCTTGAAGCGGAGCAGCCAGCAGCCCGGCAAAGCCCGCAATCGCGGTGCCTATCCCGAACACGATCAACCAGACCCGAGAAACGTTCACCCCAAGGACGCGGACGATTTGCGGATCGCGCGCGCCGGCGCGGATAATGAGCCCGAAGCTGGTTTTTTCCAAGAACAGCCAGAGCGCCAACAAGACGACGGCCGTCGCGCCGATCACGAACAGACGGTAGAGCGGAAAATATCCAACACCGATGTTGACAGCCCCCTGCAGAAGCTCGGGCGTATCGAAGGGATAACCAGTCTTGCCGAAGGCAATGCGCACGCATTCGACCATGACGTAGCTCAGCCCGAAGGTCAGCAGCAGCGGATAATCGATGCCGCGGCCGTAGAGCGGCCGGATCAGCACGCGCTCGACGGCAAGGCCGAACAGCCCGATCAGAAGCGGTACCGCCAGCAAGCAGAGCCAGAAATTTCCGCCGATCGAAATCAGGTACAGCCCGACATAGGCACCGACCGTGTAGAAGGCGCCATGGGCGAAGTTGACGACGGTCAACATCCCGAAGATCAGCGAGAGGCCGATCGCAAACAGCACGTAGATCGCGCCGAGCGCCAGCCCGGCGAATAGTTGCAGTGCAATCAGATCAAAGCTCAGGCCCGCCATTTGTCCCCCTCAGCACGACGCGCACCGCCCGCGGTGCGCGCCGGCGCATGGCTCAGCTCTTGTGGCCAAGCGCGTCGCAGCTACGCAGGTTCTTCTCGTCAGGCTCTTCGGTCGATAGAACCTCGAACACGTCGGACTCGTTCCTCATGTCCTTGGACTTCGACTTGATCACGAGCACCGATTGCACCGACTGGTGATCGCATTTGCGATAGTATTGCGGCCCCTTGTAGTAGTCGTACTTCAGAGCCTCCAACGCCGCGACGACCTTGTCGGTCTCCACGCTGCCCGCGCCCTTGACCGCCTCGAGCACCGTCCGAACACCGCCATAGCCGAGCGCACCGTAATCGGTAGGCAATTTGCCGTCATACATCTTGCGGAACGCGTCGTTGAACGCCTTGGTCGAGGCGAACTTGTCCTCGATGCCCCAGAAGAACGAGCAGCCGCCGACGACACCTTCGAATGCCTGAGGGCCCGCCGCAACGCGACTGGCATGCGACAGCAGCGGCGCGATGATCTGGATCGATTTCTTGATGCCGAAGTCGGTTGCCTGTTTCAGTGCGATTTGCTGATCCCGGCCGAAATTGCTGATGCAGAGAATATCGGGCTTCAGCGCCTGGAGACGTGGCAGCAGGGTCGAGAAATCAGTCGTCCCTAACGGATGGCGGATGTCACCGAGATTCTCGATGTTGAATTGCTTGCCGACCTCGAGAAAGCCGCGAACCATCTCGTGACCGTAAGCATAGTCCGCGGTGAGAAACGCAACCTTCTTGCCGAATTTGGTGAAGGCGTAGCGACCGACCGCCCCTGACGTCATATGCGGGTTCAGCGCTTCGTGGAACGTGTATTTGCTGAAATCTGCCGCCTCATTGATGGCGTCGGACTGGCTGATCGAATTGAAGATGACGCCACGTTCCTTGGTGACGTTGTTGATCGCGAGCTGAACCGCCGCGGACAGACTGCCGACGACGAAATTCACCTTCTCCTTCTCGACCAATTCCAGGGTCCGCGTCGCCGCCTCGCCGGGATTCAGCTTGTCGTCGCGCACCACGAGCTCCGCCTTGCGGCCGTTGAGACCGCCGGCATCATTGAACTGGGCGACAGCAAGCTGGCCCGCCCGCACCTGGTCCTGGGCCTCGGCGCCGTATGGACCGGTCAAAGGAACCGGGAAGCCGATCTTGATGGGCGCTTCCTGGGCCTGAAGCAGATTGATGCGAAAAGGCGAGACGGCGAGAACGGCGCCGGCGCTTGCCGTCGTCAGCAGACGACGCCGTGATATCGATCCAGCTTCGGTGACCTTCTTCGTCATGACTATTCCTCCCCAAGAACTGTCTGCGTTTTGCTTATCGTATTATCGTTGCCCGGAACGTCTCCACTCAGATCCGTCCCAAGGCGGTCAGGATAACCTGAGGCGTGAGCGGAATCTCGGTAATTGTTACGCCAAACGGCCGGAGCGCGTCATTGACCGCGTTGGCAACCGCCGCTGCCGCGCCGGCCGTCCCCGCCTCCCCTGCCCCTTTGGCTCCCAGCTCCGATTCCCGCGTCGGAGACACCACATGGCCAATCTCGATATCGGGCATCTCGCCGGACATCGGGACCAGATAGTCCGCCATATTGGCATTGGTCAGCTGACCGCGTTCGTCGTAGATGCACTTCTCGAACAGCGCCGCGCCGAGCCCCTGCACGACCCCGCCCCGGATCTGCTCGTCGACCAGTTGCGGGTTGATGATGGTGCCGCAGTCTTCGACAACCCAATGCTTCAGTAGCTTAACGAACCCGGTCTCGGTATCGACCTCAAGCCATGAGGCCTGAACGCCGTTGGTGAACGCAAAGGGATATTGGCGTGGAACGAAATGCCGGGTCGCCATCAATTCGGGCTGGATGCCCGGCGGCAGGGTGTCCGGTCGAAAATAGACGATCCGCGCAAGCTCGTGCAGTTCGATGCGCGGCGCGCCGTCGGCGGTGTTGACGATACCGTTGTCGACGATATCGAGCTCGGCCGGCGTCGATTGCAGGATGGCCGCAGCGACATTCAGAATATTCTCTCGCAGGGCCTTGGCTGCCTGTAATGCAGCTTCGCCGCCGATGCCGGCACCGCGCGAGGCCCAGGTGCCACCGCCATAGGGCGTGTTGTCGGTGTCGCCCAGGATGACGCGAACGCGCTCCATCGAAACGCCAAGCACGCTGCCGACGATCTGGGCCGTCAGCGATTCCGACCCTTGCCCCTGTTCCGTGATGCTGGTCTGGCAGATCACCGACCCTTGCGCGTCGAGCCGGACCGCAACGCCGTCCTGCGATGAGATTTTCGCGCCGCCCACGCCGTAAAAGGCAGCACTCGGATTGGTCACCTCGATGAAGCTCGCGATTCCGATGCCTCGATGGACGTTTCTGGCGCGCAAGGCCGCTTGCTCAGCGCGCAACACGTCGTAATCCATCATCTGAAGCAGCTTGGTCAACGAGGCGTGATGCGAGAGCTGCTCGAACTTCATGCCCGAGGGTGACGCACACGGATAGGCATCGTCGGCGATCAGATTGCGCCGCCGGATTTCGACGGGGTCCATGCCGATCTTCGCTGCCGCCAGATCGACCAGGCCCTCGGTGACCGAACAGGCGATCGGGTGTCCGACCGCCCGGTACTGGCACATCACGTTCTTGTTCTGGAAGACCACGCGCGCCCGCGCCCGATAGTTCGCCGTGGCATAGGGCCCGCCGACCAGATTGACCACCTGATTGGCCTCGATGGCGCTGGTGCGCGGATACATCGAATACGGGCCGATCCCCGTCAGGTCGTCGATCTCGAAAGCCGTGATCGTACCGTCCGGCCTGACGCCGATCCGCCCCCTGCACCGATGATCGCGGGCGTGGATGTCCGTGTTGAAACTCTCGACGCGGTCCGCCACGAACTTGACCGGCCGGCGCAACAGCTTGGACAGCGCGTAGGTCGCCATTTCGTCGGCGTAGATATGGACCTTGATGCCGAACGAGCCACCGACATCCTTGCAGACCACCCTGACCTGCGCTTCCCTTAACCCAAGATGCAGCGCTGCGATGTTCTGCACCATGTGGGGCGCCTGCGTGCCCTGATAGATCGTGAGCCGTGCCTCCGCCGCATTCCAATCGGCAACGACGGCCCGCGGTTCAAGTGTCACGCCGGTGTGGCGCCCGAATACGAAGTCGGCCTCGACGAGTTCGGACCCCGCCAATGCATGATCGACGTCGCCGGCGTCGAGCGTCCGCTCAAAGGCAAGATTGTCGCCGAGCGCAGCATGAATGACGGGAGCTGCCGGATCGAGCGCAGCTCGCATGTCCGTCACCGCCTCGAGCTCCTCGTAGTCGACTGAAATATGCTCCATGGCATCTTCGGCTGCAGCACGGCTGGTCGCCACAATCGCTGCAACGGCCTCGCCCTGCCAGCACACGCGGTCGACCGCGATCGCGTGCTGCGGTGCTGACTTCAGTCCCTTCAGGTGCGAGAGCACGCCGACCCACGGCGTGATGACCGCTTCAAGCTCACGACCCGTGACGATGGAAATGACACCTGGCATGCGCCTTGCCGTGTCGACGTCGATCGCTGCGATTTTAGCGTGGGCATGAGGCGACCGTAGAAAAACCACATGCGCCATCCGCGGCAATTCGAGATCACTGACATATTGGCCGCGCCCCTGCAGCAGCCTGTCGAGGTTCGGCCGCGGTACGGTCTTGCCGATGTAGGAATTCGGGCGATCAAGCACCGAAAGCGTGTCTACTGGCGCCCGCGTCACCGTCATACGCCCCGCTCCGCGCGCGTCTTTGCTGTCGCCTCCACCGCATCCACGATGGCCTGATAGCCTGTGCAGCGGCAATAGTTGCCGGAAAGATGCTCGCGGATTGCTCGACGATCAGGCACGAACACATGCTTCAGCAGGTCCTGCGCCGTTATCAGCATCCCAGGCGTGCAATAACCACACTGCAATGCGTTGCGTTCGCGAAATGCCGCCTGAAGATCGGCTATTTCACCGCTGTCAGACAGCCCCTCGATTGTCTCAACTGACGCGCCCTGCGCCTGGACCGTCAGCATCAGACAGGAGCGAACGATCTCGCCATCGAGCCGGACTGTGCAGGCACCGCAAACGCCGTGCTCGCACCCAACGTGGGTTCCGGTCAGCTTGAGATTCTCCCGGAGGAAATCAGCAAGATTGAGCCGCGGCAAGACGAATGCGTCGATGGGTTCGCCGTTGACCAGAAGCGAGACCGGTACCGGAGCGTTCACTTGCCGACTCCCGTTTCCAGTTCTGGCCGTGCCAGCAATGCTGCCACGCAGCGCCGGAGCAAGACCGTCGCGAGGTGTCGACGCATGGCCGCGCTCGCCTGCTGGTCCTCCTGTGGATCGAGTTCATCGGCCAGTGCGGTCGCCGCCTCTGCGAGCAAGGCGGGAGTTACCGTGGTATCGATCAGCTTGCCGGCGGCCGCCGCGAGCAACGGGCGATCGCCAACAGCAAAGAAGCCGAGCTGAAGAGCTGAAAACCTGCCGGCTGCAACAACAGCACGGGCGGCAAGACCAACGACAGCGTAGTCGCCATGCCGCCGGGCATACTCCTGAAAGAAAAATGTCGAGCCCGGGCCTGCGACCGGCACCTCGACCGCGACAAGCAACTCGTCCGGCAGCAGCGCCGTTTCGTAGATTCCCCTGAAAAACTCAGTCGCAGCAATCCGGCGCTCGCCGGCCGAGCCCCGAACAACGATGGTGGCGTCAAGCGCCACAACACAGGCCGGCAGCTCCGATGCAGGATCGGCGTGAGCGAGGCTACCGCCGATCGTTCCGCGATTGCGAATTGCGGGGTGGGCAACGTGGGCAACGGCATCGCGCAACAGCCGCGCGTGCAGTGCAACCTCCGGCGATCCGAGCAGATCGACGTGCCGGGTCAGCGCGCCAACGACCAGCACGTCTCCCCTCACGGCGATGCCGCGCAACTCGGCGAGGCCGCCGATATCGACCAGAATGTCCGGGGACAGCAGCCGCAGGTTCATCGCCGGCATCAGGCTCTGACCACCCGACAGAACCTTCGCCTTGTCGCCGTGCATGGCGAGCAACTCCAGCGCATTAGCGACGCTGGTCGCGCGGGCGTAGGCGAAAGCCGCAGCTTTCATGTGGGCGTGGCCTCCCGGGCCCAATTTTGGTTTGCCCGATTAGAGGGCCGCCCTCTTCAAAGGTCAAGCTTGTTTATCGAGTGATTATTTGTGCGGCAGGGCTTGTCTTCGCCTCGGGAAGGACGCAGGTTCCTTGCCAACTAAAGTTCAAATCGAAGTCGGATCGTAGCCATGTCGTTCTGTGAGCCAAGGAGTTGCCAGACATATTTGTCTTCCTAAGACCGCTTGGCCTCCGACTTGAGGCTTTTCTGCTCGCGGATGAGCTCGCGTTCACCGAGGCGTATGTCGGAGAGCACGTCACCGACAAAGCCGAGAACATCACCTCCAGCATCGCCTTCATTGCCTGGCTCGCAGCCGCAACCAAGCAGATCAAGCTTGGAACCGGCACCATCAACATGCCAAACACGCATCCGGCAGCAGTCGCAGCGGCTGTCGCCATGCTCGATCACATGCTTGATGGCCGTTTCATACTTGGAATCAGCCCTGGTGGATTGCTGTCCGACGCGGAGGTTTTTGGCAATCTCGATGCCGACCGCAATGCGATGTTCCTCGAAGCCATCAATCAGGTTCTTGATATCTGGGCCGGTAAGCCGCCCTATGATTTGCAGGGCAAATATTGGAACGTTTCGGTCAAAAGGACTCTGATCGAGGACATCGGCCAGGGAATCGTCGCTCGCCCCTTGCAGGCCCCTCACCCGCCAATCGTGGTGACCGCGGTTGCGCCATTCTCAAGGGGCGTCACGGAGGCGGCGGCGCGCGGCTGGGATCCGATCTCAGCAAACTTCCTGATGCCGGCCTGGGTGAAGAGCCATTGGCCGAAATATGTCGAGGGTTGCGCGCGCGTGAACCGGGCAGCCGAGCCTGCCAACTGGCGCGTCGCCAAGAGCGTGTTCGTGGCAAAGGATGCAGCAACCGCGAAGGCCTATGCCACATCGCTCGATAGTCCCTACGTGTACTATTATCACCAGCTGTTCACGAAGCTGAAGCGCAGTGGCCGGCTCGAGTTGTTCAAGACGCGACGGGATCAACCCGACGCTGAGGTTACACTGGAGTCGATCTGCGACAAATTGATCATCTACGGCACGCCCGAAAGCGTGGCTGACCAGTTGCTGGCGTTCCAGGAAGAGATTGGCACCTTCGGAACCCTGCTTTACGCCGGCAAGGACTGGAAAGATCGCGAGCTTGGCCGTCAATCGATGATCCTGATGGCCGAGCAGGTCCTGCCGCGGATCAATGCCGCCGCTGCCGGATCATCGACGTGAAGGAGGTTTGACATGACCTTTACTGATCGCATTCCGTACCAGGCGCAGGTCGACCGCCCGAAACTGACATTGCCTGACGGCAAGAAGCTTGTCGTGTGGGTCATCCTCAATGTCGAGGAATGGCGCATCGAAAATGCGATGCCACGCACCGTGCTGAGCCCACCGATGGGCCAGCCCCTGCTGCCCGACGTGCCGAACTGGTCGTGGCATGAATACGGCATGCGCGCCGGCTTCTGGCGGCAGTTCAAAGCTCTCACTGATCGAAAGATACCGGTGACGCTGGCTGCGAACGCCAACGTCTGCAACAGCTATCCGCGTGTGGCGTCGGCGGCGCGCGAGGCGGGCTTCGAATTCATGGGACATGGGTTTGTGCAGGGCCCGATGCACAAGGTCGAGAACCAGGCGGACGCAATCAAACGCGCGGTCGACACGATTGCTGGATTTACCGGCAAGCCGCCGCGATCATGGGAAAGCCCGGGCCTGACCGAAACCGAAGAAACGCTCGATCTCCTGCGCCTCAACGGGATCGAATACGTGGCCGATTGGGTGATCGACGATCTCCCCCAGGACATCGCCACGCCGCACGGCACCGTGACGACGATTCCCTATTCGGTCGAGACCAACGACATTGTCATTCACGCGCTGCAACACCTTCCTTCGGAACAGTTCCTGACGCGCTGCACTGACCAGTTCGATCGGCTGTACCTCGAGGGCGCAGAGAACGCGCGGATCATGGCCATCTCGGTGCATCCCTACATCACGGGTGTACCGCATCGTATCAAGTACCTCGAGGCCCTGCTCGATTACGTCATCGGCCATGACGGCGTCGCCCTCATGACGGCAAGCGAGATCGGCGATTGGTATCGGGGTCAGATGGCGACAATGTAGCGCGACTCAGCCGACGACCTTGATCGGCGCCCGTCGACGATCGGTCGCGCTCTCCGCCATCCTCTCAAATCCCGCGAGGAAGATATCCAGCGCGTCACTGATCATTTGCGCCTTGTCCTCGAGGACAGGCGCTTCGTAGATGTACTTGCGTACGCCATAATAGAAGATGCCGCCGTGAAACACCCAGGCCAGCTCGAGTTCTGCGGCGCTGGGCCTGCCTTGCGTCGCGAGGCCGGCGTCGTGGCGGCATTCCCTGAGAATGCGCGTCAGGATCTTGTCCTTGACCATGCCGACATACCAGCGATTGATATCGAGGCCCTTCAAGCCGGAGTAGAGATAGATCCGGAGCCATCTTCGGTTGAAAATCGCGTCGGTATAGATTTCGTAGAATTCCTGAAGCCGCACGCGGAGCGGACGTGACCGATCCGAGAGCAGCTTCTCCCAGCCGATTTCAAGGGGTTCGAGATATACCTTGCGGTAGACCTCCTTGATGAGATCGTCCTTGCTCGGGAAGTAGCGGTAAAGCAGCGGCTGTGTCACGCCGAGCTTGTGGGCAAGGGCACGCGTGCCGCCGCCAAATCCCTCCTCCGCAAACAGCTCGGTTGCCTTGATAACGAATTCGCTGCGACGATCGACAGCTGATAGTCGCCTCTGCTTGGCACGAACGCGCTTGACGGGCGTCTTTCGATTCATGATGTCTTGTCACCACCGTCGGCCTGGAACCGGCCAAAACCTCCGCGCGCGAACAACAGCGGATTGTTCCGGTTATAGGCGTAGGCTTCCACCGCGCCTAGGAAAATGACGTGATCCCCGCCATAGTAGCGGTTGGCGGCACGGCATTGGAAATTCGCGACCACATCGGCAAGCACGGGAGCATTCCCGAGACCCGGCGTCCAGCTCACACCCGCGAACTTGTCACCTGACGATCTGGCAAACTGCATCGCCAGCGCCTGCTGCGACGCGTCTAGAACGTTGACCGTGAAATGGCTGGCATTCTGGAAGATCGGCAGCCCCTGCGAAAACGTGCCCAGGCTCCACAACACCAGTGGCGGGTTGAGCGACACCGATGCAAAGGAATTGCAAGTAATTCCATACGGCCGTCCTTCAGCCGACATCGCGGTGACTATCGTCACACCTGTTGCGAACGTGCCGAGCGCATTGCGGAAATCACGGGGATCGATCGCCGAACTATCGCTTGCGAGCTCACCGGCGGGATCCAGCGGATGTTTGGGTGAGTCGGACATCCGGCCAACCTCAAAGCGTCAGGTTTTCAGACGGCAGCCCGAGAGCCACCCGCCCGTAATTGGTGCCCGCCGCGTCGAAATTGAACGCGAGATGCGAATTCACCGCATGCGCGTCGCGGAACTGGCGCTGCAACGCTCCCGAGGTGAACAGGCTGCGTGCGCCGCCCGCCGCAAATAGAAGAGACACCGCCTCGGTGCACAGATTGACCGCGAACGCACCGTCGCGCCGAAGCTTCGTCTTCGCTGCAATGCCCGGGATGTCGCCACGCCGGACCTCCGCAAGCGCCTCAACGCAGTTCGTGCGCATGACCAGCCGCGCGGCATCTATCTTCGCCGACGCCTCGGCGATCTTGATCTGTGTGCTTTGCAGGTCGCCGATCTTGGCCCGGTTATATGTCGAAGCGCGGTGTCGCGCGATCTCAACATAGTCATCAAGGCAAGCCTGTGCATTTCCCAAACCAACCCCGGACAGCACATAGGGAAACAACGAAAAGACCGGAAGCATGTAGAGCGGATTCGGATTGACGACACTGCCCGGCGTTGCACCTCCCGCCAGATCGCTGACGGCAACCGTCATATGCTCGGGAACGAATGCGTCGGTTACCCGCACGTCGTTCGACCCCGTCCCGCGCAAACCAGCCGCATTCCAGGTGTCGTCGATGCTGTAGTCCCCCCTGTTCAACAGGAATAGCCGATACTCGACACCATCGGCTTCATCATCCGAGGCGACCACGCTCGCGAGCATGTTCCATCCGCAGGATTCCACCCCGGAGGAAAACGGCCAATGACCACTCAGAACATATCCGCCACCTGTCTTCCTCGCACGACCTGCCGGGAAGACAAAGGAAGACGCGATCAGCGCATCCGGATCCTCTCCCCACACCGCGCTCTGCGCGTCGGGCTCGAACATACCCAGCATCCAGTGGTGACTTGCAAGGTTGGCAAAATTCCAGGAGACCGAGGCGTCTCCCTGCCCGAGGGCATCGGCGCAGTCGACCAGTGCAACATAGTCGAGTTCGCTGCCTCCGACGCGCTTGGGCTGCAGAATCCGGAAAAGGCCGCTATCGAGCAAATCCCGCTCGGTCTCCGGCGGCAATCGGCGCAGCTCTTCGGTCCGCGATGCCCGCTCGCGCAAAGCCGGAACGAGCGCTCTGGCTCGTGCGACCATGACCGAATAACGATCCATATCCGGGCCTGGCTGTACCTTCGTGTCGAGCCCGCGGTCAACCTCAACCATGGTCTCTTCCTTCGTTCGATCTCCAAGACATTTGCACGTGCGATCGAGCCGTCAACTCAGTTTATCGATCGATCACCAGAGATCAAGACGCGCAAGCCTGCATTTCGCGATTTCAACGCTCAGGATCCACGACTGCCGCCGGGCGCCCATTTGAGGAAACGCTTCCAGCGATGCTTCGTTCGCACTGCACACGCCCATTCTAGCATTCCCGCGCCCAAGATTCGATACCAGCTACGACCGCTGCTTGCCGAAGGGTGTTACCCATGACCAGAAACTGAAAAAAGCCCGGCGGCCGAAGCCACCGGGCGCTCCACGTCATTGAATTGTTCGCAACAACCCGAACCAGGTCGCGTGGCCTAGACGAGTTCCTTCCGCCAATACAGCGTGTGCTGCCATGCCCAGGGCGAGACAGGTTCGAAGAGCCGATACCCTTGCCGGATAAAATTGTTGGCCGAGAAAATGTTATCGGTGGTATCCGAAACGATCGCCTTCCAGCCGGCACGCCGCGCTCGTGCTTCCAGCGCGCGAGTAAGCCGCACCTGCAGGCCGTGGCCGCAGTGTGGCATCACGACGCCAACGCGGCACAGATATCCAGCATTTGTAACATGGGTTGAAGGAACGACACCCGCGAATGCGACTGGCTTCGCTCCACAGAACGCAATCCACCAATATCCTTGCTCGAAGTCCGGTACACGGGTCCCGTCGCAGAATATCAGCTGGTGAAGCTCGGCGAGCGAGTCCGCCACCGCCTCGTCCTGGGTTTCGACCTCGCGTATCTGATACATTTCTGCGCCTCAATAATTCTGTTGTCCGCCAAGGCGCCCAGATCTGTGTCCAAGGACATCAATCCGCTCCGCGCTCTGCGAGTCATTTTCCGAGCGTGGCCTTGATGCCCAACCAAACGGCTCCGAGAAAACCCGTGGCAATCACAGTGATGACCGCCTTGAATGTATAGCTCTGCGCCTGCTCGACGCTTCGTCGCCACCGCCGGAGGTGCTGAAAATCGGCGCGCAGTTCGCGTCGGTCTCCCTCTTCAAAACCGAATGAAGACAAAACAGTCGCAATCGTCTTGACCACCACGGCGTCGATATCGCTTCGTCGTACCCGATCCTGCTCAATCAACGTTTCCATTACGATCGCTTTGACATCAGCTTCGTGCATGCGATCACCGTCGAATGATGCGCGCGACATTCTCGAACGTGCGTTTTCCAAAATAGAAGCCCATGATCATGCCAGCCCAGGTGCTTACGTCTCCCGCGAGCTGCGGCGTCGTTCCAAGACCGAGAACCTTGTCCCACACGACGCATTTCGCGTAAAAAGTCGCGCATGCCCCGGAAGATCATCACGCCGTCACCGGGCGTCGCGATCCTGTCCGAATAGTTCTTGAACCCCTGGCCGACGCCAAGCGACGCGATCTTGCTTTCGATCAATCGCTTAGACGATTGCGCCAAGGTCCGCTGCGCCTCGCGGATGCAAACCGCCAGCGTGCCGCGCTCGGCCTGGCACATCTCGACCAGGAGCTCGCCGAAGAAATGGGATTTTCCCGATCCGCGGCCACCGAATGCACCCTTGTAACGCGCCGGCCGCAACAGCGGCTCGAACACTTTTGCCGTTGGAATTTTCAGGATCGACAAGACTACTCTCGATGAGGCAAGATCGATTGAGCGCCGGGCAGCTACCTTGCTGCAATCGTCGGCCGTGAACTGTCATTGACGAGCACGCGGCCTGATCAGACTGGCAAGCCAATTATTGAAGTCCATCTCCGGAATGTCGGAATTGTCCGGAAAGCGAAAGACCGACGGCGGGAACGGAGGAATCGGCATAGGCTGTCCATCGATGGGAGCCCGAGGCTCAGCCATTGGGGATGCGAATCCCCCGAAGCGCTCGCTGAATGTGGCGGGATGCCCCGGTTTCGCAGCCCGTGGAACGAACGGCACGGCCGGTGCTCCACCTTCGAATCTGGCCTGGCTCTCGCCCGCCGTCGGTACTCGCACCAGCCGCCGGACAGGCGCTCCGTTGCTGTCCGATTCTTGCGGAGAGCCGCCAGGTGGCCCCACGAACGATCGCGTCTCGTAGAGCGGTTGCGACGATATAGCTGATCCCGCCGAAAACTGTCCGCCGGTGCCAAACCGGCCGAAGGCGCCAGCCCCCCTCGGCGCCGGATTGAGATAATCATAACGCGGATTGCGTGGCGCGTCCGCGCGCGGCAACAGGTTGCCTGGAGGTGAGGCAGGATGATCGGGGGAATTCAAAGGGTCGTTACCGAAGAGTTCTTCCCAGTATGCACGATCCGAATCATAAAGATTCCATGCCTTGAAATAATCGCGGAGCCCGAACTCTCGATTGATCCTGTCGGCATATGCTTCAGGCTTATTCGGCTCGCCCCCATCTACAGTTTTGCGGAAGACCTTTCGTCCCGCCCATTGGGCAGCCCTCCTCTCAAGTTCTCGAGCAACTTCTTCCAGAATCAACTGCCACATGAGTGCTTTCAGCCTTGGCTCGAGGTCCGCCCGAATTGGTCCGAGTAAATTTGGCCCGCGCATGCGCGATTTCGGGAAGACGTCTTATCGTTGTCGAGTGTTTTCAGAATTTGTTCGCTTGGGAGGGGCTACCGGCGGACGGAACGCAGAACCACCGCAAGACCGGCGCAATAGACTGCCAATCCGATCAATGCTGCGAACATCGTGCGATTTATCGCAACGAATGCCATCGCCGGCTCTTCCGCCGAGACCCTTATCGGCCACACCGATTACATCAGCGCACGAAGAACAAGACCGCCGCTAAACAGAGAGCACAGATAATAAGCCCAATCCCGCCGGCAGCGCTCGCCCCCAGCTCTACTCTTCCGAGCCCGTTACGCCTGGCACCGAGCCAGCCGAACTCTCGTTGGTCGTTCGACATGCCGGGCGCCACGCTAATTCTTCCAAACGAAAGAAGTGGCAGGACAAACCGCGCCACGTTGTAACCAACGAGGTCGACAAAAAACAATACAAGCAGTTCAACAGCCGTCGCGACGATCCACATCAGACTCTCGCCATAGCAGCACTTTTTGCGCGGAGCACGCCATGATAGATATCATGCTGATCCGTGCCCTGGTAGGGCGGTTCTGCAGCACGGTACCGCGAGCGGCGACAGGAGTGGTCCGGCCGCTAGCGGTGAAGTGATTGAACGTATTCGAACAGACGTCGGACAAAGGCAATTCGAGCGCTCTGCCTCAGAGAGGATCGCGCCCACGCCTCTCAGGTATTTTCGTCTTCGACTTCTTCGGGCTCGACGATGACCCGTTCGATCCGGTGCACAAGCTCTAGCGCTCCGTCGCCGTTCTCGATCGCCTGCGGCGCTTTACCCCAGCCGCGATCGAGGATGGCGTTGGCAGCGGAAACGCGGGCAGCCGGGGTTGCGCTGGTCGACCGCATCACGCCGACCAAAGTGTTGAGTGCGCTTCGCGTATGGCTTCGGGCAAGCGAGCGAATCTGCGTAGTCGTTTTCGCCACTCATTTCTCCTGCCAATCGGTCGGGAGGTATTCGCTCGGCGCCGTGTCGATGCAATTCGTCTCGGGATCGGGCAACGCGGAGCGAAATGCGATCGTGGGAAAGTCCGTCGGCTCACGATCCCGACGGGCTCGCGGGATGAACTGGATGATCTCGGCGCTCATGCTGCGGACTCCCATAGGGCGATGGCAAGCAGGCCCGCCAGCGCGAGCGATATCAGATAGGCGGTCATATAAACCTCATTGATCGGCCGTGGGCGTGCGACGCGGCCATGGAATGGAATGGAATGGAATGGAATGTGCGGCAGATCGCGCAGCAGGCGGCGATCTTTGGGGCGCGAACCTTATCCCTGACGAGTGGGGCCGCGAGCGGCGCCGGCTTGCGCCGCGCCGCAGGACCGGCGCGTTCGCGCGCACCGGCCAATTCGGTTGATCTTTTCAAAGGGTTCGGACGGCGGCGCGCTTGCGACGCTCAGGCGACGGGCTGGGAGGATGTGGCGTCGTGACGGTGCGGCCGCCGTCCGATTGGTGAAACGGCAAAGAAAAAGCCCGCCGCGGATTGCTCCGCGCGGGCTCAACAATTTCTGATTTTCGGATTATGCCCCTGAGTTGCCCGACGTGTCAAACCCTTTTTTCGGGCTGAATGCGATCGGTAAAATGCGATGCGTCGGCTTCGACGGTGAGAAACCGCCTTGAGCGAAAGTTTGCGCATTGATCCGAAACTGCAACGTGAGCCGGCGCCAAGCGCCTATGCTTGCTGCGATGATGTCAGTGTGCCGCTGAGTTGCCCGACGCGTCAAGCGGACAGCTCACAATATTTGGATCGACATCCATACAGTTTTGGCTCGCGTCGGTCGAACTGACCCGCGCCGCATTTGATTGCAAGGAGGAAGCGTCGATGTATTTCGTTGCTGCCGTGCTCGCGGTCCTGTCCGGCCTGTTCTACGCCGCGGGCCATCATCAGATCGGCTCTCTTGGTGCAACCATGTGCCAGTATGGCGGCATGTTCTGCGATAGTCCGGTGCTGGTTCTCGTCGGTGCAGGATTTGCAGCAGCGTGGGGCATGCTGGTCAGCGTTCGCTGATCATCTCGCGATATTTCCGACGATGATTTTGTGCCGCTGATTTGCCCGACGAGTCAATTCCTGCGGCCTGCGTTGGGATGTGATCCCACCAACACCGGCATCTATTGCGGCGTGCTCGGATTTGCCGGATGAGCGGGCTTTGGGCCGGGTGGAACAGGCTCGATCGGTGCCTTGGGCTCGGTCGGTATTACCTTTGCGCCAGCGGCTCGGGCCGCCTCGCCGGTCGTTGAGTAGTTGGCCGAAGCGGCCGGCTGCACGTTCGGCTTGTTCCACGGACCGTGATCCACGATCAGCATGCCGAGCACGCCGAGGATCGCAACCACGGCCGCGACCAACAGCGGCGTGCCACCATGCCGATTTCGATGCTTGACCGAACCGCCATCCGCAATGCCATGCGCCTGCATTGTCATCATCGCCTCCTCCACGGAAACAAGCCGCGACCCGCGCGTAAGTTTCCGGTTCCCGAATGTGAAAGCGAGGCATGTCGGTGGAACCAATCCACCGCTGCGGAATTTCTGAGATATGTGGCCGCCACCGCCGTTCAGAACGGGCGGATAGCAAAGGTGGTGGTCACTTGACGTCAGTCAGTGGCCTTGAAATCGCGGCACCGCACATGAGCTCCGAAATACCCGAGTCCCCGCTTCAACCCACACTCGGTGAACGAGCGATCGACACCGCGACGGACGTCTCGCGTACGATCACGGAGGTGTCGGACGGACTTCGAGCGGCCGCCGATCGCCTCAGCGATGCCATCGCGACCTCGCGCCGACCGGGCGGAGCCCTGGCCACCGTGAGTGCGGTCACGCGCGAAGCGCCGCTCGCAAGCCTGTTCGTCGCGTTTCTGCTCGGCGTCGCCGTCGCGCGCCGGCGCTAAAGCGTCGATGGGACCGCGAAAGCCGCCCTAGAACTTCCCCTTCGTCGCGTCCTTGGTCGCCGACATCACGCTACCGCTGATCTGCCGCATATGTTCGCCGGCATTGGTGAACTGGCTGCGCAGGAATTCCGACTGGATCCGCATCGCCTCCTGCAGATCCGTTGCGTGCACGAGCTTGCGCGCATGCTCGAACGCCGCCTTCATGTTCTGCTCGGTGAACGACAGCGCTTGTTTGGAGATCTCGGTACCGGCGCCCGGCATCGTCGTCATCGACTTGCTCGCGGCATCAAAGAACAGGCTGAAGGCCTGTTCGGCCTGGTCGATGGTCTTTTCCGCGAGATCGCGCAACTCGGCTGGAACTTCAAGCTTCGGCTCAATCATGATCGCGCCCCCTGAAATAAGCGTCTGGCGAGGTTAGCATAGATTGTGACGGCGTCAGCGCCGGATCGCAGCCATGAAAGCCTCACCCGTTCCGGCCGATCGAGGAAAAATTACCTAGCCCGGACCGACAGCCGATTCCAATCATGTCAGCACTGTGGCATAGTGATTCGGCTTCTTCGTCGGTCGCGTTCGCGTCTCTGGGGAATAAGGGGATCCGATGCTGCGCGCCGTTCGTCCAACACCGACCTGCACCCGGTTCAAAACCAGCATAGAGATGCCGTGCATGAAGTGCGGCACGCAAATGCGGCTTGCCTTGATCGAGCCGCGCGACCAAGTCTACGACGTGCTGACCTATCAGTGCACGCCTTGCAATTCCGGTGAAAGCTTCCTGAACGCGCGCTAGACCGGGCGCCCGTTCAGTCGCTCAGCACGGCGGCCCCCGCCTCTGTCAGCCCCGGCTCGTCGTCATGCAGCTCGATCAGACCGAGCTCAGCGAGGATGTGCAGATCCTCGTCGCTGACCGGTGACAATTTCAGCCTGCCCGCCTGGATATCCCGCAAGGTCCAGCGCAAGCCGATCGCGCGTTCGAGTGGAAATTCCGCGAATGGATTATTTGCCATGCGCCTCGACTAGTGCGGCATTTGGATCAGACTTTGTCGTTGCCGCGGCGGCTTCATGGACACCACAGATTGATGGCGGCTGGCGCGATCGAGGCGCACATTGGCTCGATCGCGCCAGCGCTTCATGCATCGCTCGCGGCGGCTCAGTAGCGGTAGGGATCGATATCGAGAAGCGGGAATGCGCTGAACACGCTCGGCAGATTGGTCGGCATCGCCGGATGCAGGTAGGATTGGTCCAGTTCGGCAAAGCTGGTGACGCCGAGCAGACCGAGGCAGCGGATCACCTCGTCCTCCAGCAGTTCAAGCATCCGGACAATGCCGGCCTCGCCGGCCGCGGCGAGCGCCCAGCATTGCATGCGGCCGATGCCGACAAGATCAGCGCCCGAAATGATTGCCTTCACAATGTCGGTGCCGCGGCAGAACGAGCCGTCGACCATGATCTTGGCGCGGCCGGCGACCGCCTGAACGATCTCGGGCAGGACATGCATGGACCCACGGCCATGGTCGAGTTGTCGGCCGCCATGATTTGAGACGTAGATCCAGTCGACCCCGTGGTCGAGCGCGATCTTGGCGTCTTCGGCGGTGGCGATCCCCTTGAGGATAAGTGGAATCTTGAACTTGTCCTTGATCAACTTCACCGTCCGCCATTCCAGCCCCTTCTGGAAATCGCCGCCGGTGGCGCGGATGCGGCTCTCGCGGACATAGCGCTTGGCTATGTCGCGCTCGCGCCGGCTATAATGGGCGGTGTCGACGGTGAGGCAGAACGCGGCGTAACCGTTGTCGATGGTGCGGCTGACCACATCCTCGACAAAGGCATCGTCGCCGCGCACATAGAGCTGGAAGATGCGAAGCGCATCCGGTGCCGCCTTGGCGGTGTTCTCCAGCCCGGGCTCGGACACCGAACTCAGCATGTGCGCCGCGCCAAACGTTCCCGCTCCGCGCGCGACGGCCGCGCCCGCATCCGGATCGAAGATCTCGAGCGCGCCGACCGGGGCGATCATCACGGGAAGCCGGAGCTTGCGTCCGAATACCTCGGTGGAAGGATCGACGTTGATGACGTTGCGAAGGACGCGCGGCCGGAACGCGATCTCGTCGAGCGCCATTCTGTTGCGGCGCATCGTGGTCTCGGTCTCCGAGGCGCCGACGATGTAGTCCCAGGCGTTCTGATTCAGCTTGGCGCGGGCCTTTCGCGCGAATTCGTGCAGGTTCTGGAATTCCTCGCCGCTGGCGCCGAGTTCGACATTGCGCGCCTGTCGAATGGGGGTCCCGTCATTCATGGTGTTTCTTCTCCCGATTTGGCCGGCACATTAGCCGCAGACAAACCGGAAAAGCTACCACCTTGAGCCACGAATCCGGCCAGCGAAGGCCAGCTATTCGCTCGTGAGATAGATCGGCTTTCGACGCGAAGCGGCCGCGTCCGGACGGCCTCGCCCGAGGCGAGCTAGCTGCCCGAAAACCGGTTTCGGTACTCGGTCGGCGATACGCCGAGGTGGCGCAGGAAGGCCCGCCGCATTCGCTCGTCATCGCCAAATCCCGCGCGCTTGGCGACCTCGACCACGCCGCCGATCTGGCGGCTTTCGAGCAGCAAGCGCGCGGTCTCCACGCGCAGCGCCTCGACGCCGCTTGCGGGTGTCATGCCGGTGCGGCTGACATAGGTCCGGGCAAAGGTGCGCGGCGTCATCCCCGCCTTTTCCGCGAGGGTCTCGACCTTGAGGTCGCTTGTGATGTTCTCGATGATCCAGGCGTGCAGCGCGCTGAAGCGTCCCTCGACGTCCGATGCCTGGGCGGCAAGGACGGTCGAGAACTGGCTCTGACCGCCCGGCCGTTTCAGAAACACCACAAGTCTGCGCGCGACATCGAGCGCGATGGTGTGGCCGAAATCCTCCTCGATCATGGCGAGCGCCAGATCGATGCCGGCGCTGACCCCGGCCGATGACCAGACCCGTCCGTCCTTGACGAAGATCGCGTTGGGCTCAACCCGGATATTGGGAAAGCTATCCTGCAGACGGGGACAATAACGCCAGTGCGTTGCTGCCCGCTTGCCGTCCAGAATCCCGGTCCAGGCCAACGCAAATGCGCCAAGGCAAACCGACGCGATACGGCGCGCCTTCGGCAGCGCCTCCGCGATCCAGTTCATCAACTTCGCGTCGTTGCGGATCTTCCAGATGCCGGGCCCGCCGGGGATCACCAGCGTGTCGACCTCGGCGGGCGCAATACTGTCGATCGGCGCTGTGTCGATCATCATGCCGACATCGGTCGGCACCAACCCGCCGGAGGTCGACAGGTAGGACAGCGAGTAGTCCGGACCTGGCAGCTCGATCGCTTCCAGTTCTGCAAACACCTGCGCCGGTCCCGAGATGTCGAGCAAGGTCACACCCGGAAAGGCAACGATCGCGATCCGCCGCGTTGCTTTCTTGTCGCGCGGCTCAGGCCGGGGCGCTTTGGCAGTTTTCGAGGGCATATTGTCCTTTAAGCCATTCGAGGCTGCCCTGTATAGCTCGCAATGGAATTCTGGAGTTCTGCCATGCCGCGAAATCTGGGCAGCGGATACGAGGCGATCAAATCGCCTTGGACGGATTACGCGATCTATAGTCTACCCGATGCCTCCCGGGTCGAAGCCTGCGACCGTCAGCCGCTGATGGACGCCATGAACGGCATCATTGCCGTCAACTGGCAGGCCACCGAGCCGCACTGGACAGCAACCTCCTCGCCCTTCGACAAGAAGTACAGCCTGATCCTTGTCTACGATCGGTCTGGCCTCATTGCCTTCTCGGTCTACCGCGTCCTGGAGATGTCGGCCGGACTTGGAATCTATCGCAGCGGCACGGAAGTGCTTCCGGCGCACCAGGGCCGCGGCTTCTACGGCTTCTTCACATCGGAAGTCCTGAAATGCTCCGGCGCCGCCGCGAGAGCCGAGGGCAACGTGCTCTACGGCTGGCGAACCCGCAACCCGATCGTCTGGGCAGCGAACGCTAAGATTTGCGAAAAAGTGACTCCATCTTTGCTCGACGATACGCAGGATCTCGCCCTGCAGGCGGCCTGTATCGAGATGTGCACCTCGCTCTATCCGGGCAAGCCGCTCGAACTGCCCGACATGATCATGCGTGGCGCTTACGGCCACATTAAGCACCATCGGCAGGCCTATCATGGCACCGCGTCGCTGGTCGATGCCGCGATGTCGCGGAAGATTCCGAATTCAGCGGATGCCCTTTTCTCGGTAGGTTACGCGAGGGTGTAATGTCGATGCTCGGACAACAAGCTGTTTATGCCCCGACGTCGCGCTTCACCGATCGCGCCTATCTCGCGTGGACTGCGGTGGCCATCGCCTACGCCATTGCCTTCCTGCAGCGCGTATCGCCGCAGTCGGTCAGCCTCAGTTTCATGCACGACTTCGACACCGACGCGGCCGGCGTTGCGATGCTCGCCTCAAGCTACTTCTGGGGCTACACCCTGATGCAGATTCCGGCAGGCCTTCTAGTCGACCGTTACGGCGTCAAGCGCGTCGTCCTCGTCAGCATGATCGCCTCCTCGCTCGGCAGCGCCGCGTTCGCGCTGGCACCGAACCTGCTCGACGTTTTTGTTGCACGCCTGATCGTCGCCTGCGGCGATGCGCTGGTCTTCACCGCACTCCTGAAGCTCGTGGCACAGAGCTTCGCGGATGAGCGGTTCGGCATGATGTCGGGCATCTCGCAGGTCTCGGGCTATGTCGGTGGCGTCATCGCGACCACGCCGCTTGCAGCCGCGGTCTCAGGCTTTGGCTGGCGGGCCTGCTTCCTGTTCATCGCGTGCATTGGGTTGGCCAACCTCGCTTTCGCCAAGCTCGCGCTCAAGCCAGATCCGGCCTCGCATAGCAACAAGACGCTGAAGGGCGTGATGACCGCCGCGCGGCAATCGCTGGCCCATGTCGCGAACTGGGGTTGCGCAATGACGTTTGCGTCGCACTTCGCGGTGGTGACGACGCTGTCGGGCGTCTGGGGCATTCCGATGGTCGCGCACTTCTTTCACATCTCCCCGACGGCGGCCGGCACGCCCCTGCTCGCCTTCATGATCGGCAATGCGCTCGGCTCGATCTTCCTGGGTCACGCCGCCGATCGCGCCGCGGCGGCGCTTGACCGTGCGCTGATCGGCATTTGCGTACTGCGCATGCTGCTGATCGCGATGCTGCTGCCGCCGATCGCCCAGACATTTGGACTCGCCTACGTCACCGTCGTGTTCACTGCCTTGGGGCTCGTCGCCGGCGGCACCGTCCCGCTGGTGCTGAAATGCGTCAAGAAGCTCTACACCGCCGATCTGATCGGCGTGGGCGCATCCGTGAACACCACAGCCGCCGGAATCTTCGCCGGCATCTCGCAGCCCATCATCGGCTTCGCGATGCTCGCCGCCAGCAACGCCTCGGGGACCGACGCCGTACACAACACGGCCGCGATCGGCGACGGCGGCTACAGCGCCTTGATTGTCATTCTGCTTCTCATGTCGCTGCCGGGCATTGCCGGGCCGCTCTTGATGAGAAGCAAGTTGATAGCTCGTTAGTGTGGTTATGAGTGTAGGGGGTGTTATGGAGCGCTTGTTCTTGAGAAAAGGCGAAGTCGCGTCAAACTTTCCGGTCAGCAGCTGGCAGAGCGTGATGTTCTCCGAGTTTGAAGCGCAGATGAGCAGCGAGGCAAGGCCGTTCCCTTGCGTGTTCGGCGTGACCGGACATCGCCAGGATCAGCTCCGCTACCTTTTCCTCGATCCATATGATGTGGCGGTGCTGGGCGAGCAACTCGGGCAATATGTCTCGCAGGCGCGCTCGTTCGGTCCCAACACCTCGTTGATCGTGTTCACGCGGCCCCGCCCGGTACAGACGCTCGACGCCTATTATCGCAAGATGTGGCTGACGCTCGACCAGCTCGCACGGCTGGACAAGAACCCGTGGCCATCGGAGATTCCGGAACAGATCGACCACCCGATGTGGGAGTTCTCATTTGCGGGCGAGCCGATCTTCGTGGTCTGCACGACGCCCGCGCATGTGATGCGGCAAAGCCGCCGGTCCAGCGCCTTCATGCTCACGTTCCAGCCGCGCTGGGTATTCGAGAAGATTCTCGGGACGGAGAAAGCCGCGAACGCCGCGTTCGCGGAGGTGCGCAAGCGCCTGATCCCGTACGACAGCGCGAGCCCCTCTCCGCTTCTTGGCCGCTACGGTGCGACCGACGGCCGCGAGTATCTGCAGTACTTCCTGCACGACGACAACAATGCGAGCTCGGGCTGCCCCTTCGCCAAGCTCGCGCAGAACAAGGCGCAACCGATCGCGAACAAGGAGCAGGCAGCATGACCCAGATCATCGCAGGCACGAAGACTGAATTTGCCATCGACACGGAGATTCTGAACCTGCTCCCGGCCCAAGGCTCGGTCGAGCTGCAGCATGATGCGGCCGGCAAGGTGCATCAGTTTCATACTCATCCGGTCGACGAGATCCTGATGATCATCAGCGGCCGGCTGAACTTCATCTGGGATGGCGGCGAGCGGGTGGTCGGCGCCGGCGATACCATCCTGCTGCCAGCCGGCACGCTGCATCAATCCGAAGCGCTCGAGGGCGGCGCAATCTACGTGATCGCGACGCAGCCGCCCGCCAAGCCGATGAACAACTGACGCACAGGAAAGATTTGCGAGCACCTCAGGACAGTGAGGGATCGCGCGGCGGCTCAACCGCCAAACGTTCGACCAGCTCGATGACCTCGGAACGCTGATCGGGCGCAAGTCGAAGGAAAGCCTTCAACAGTCGCAGGCTTTCCAGTGTTTCGCTCGATGGAGCTCCGAGCTTCTTCTGCAGCTCTGCAACGTATGTGGGATTTTTCATCTCGCACCTTAAGTGAGGATTACGAATGGCATACCCAGGTAAACGTGAAGGCTTGGCCCAGAAGGTCGACACCGCAGCACAAGAGGCCGAACGCCTCGGCCTGACCACGGCAACCCTCATCCTCCGGATGGCACGCCTCGAGATCGATCGGGCGGAGCCCGAGGAAGTTGAAAGTATGCCAAGGAACAACTTGCGCAGCAAGCCGAACTGAGTTCCCGAAACGGACCAGCTCCCGGGCCGCCGGCGACGCGCCGGGGCCTGCGACGCCTGAAAGATATCTCGCCAGGCGAGAGGCTTTCCTCTCGCCAGCGCTCAGGCTGTTTTGCGAATAGTTGATCCTTTGTGCAGGCCGAGCACGCTGGAGCGTTTTCGAGCGAAGCGGATACCGGTTCGCGTCAAGGAAACGCATCAAACCAGAATCTAGAGCCCCGTTCCGATTCCATCGGAACGGAAAAGGCTCTAGCCGGTGTTGCCTGCCTTGCCGAACGCGCCGGCCTCGGCCAGCGCGGCGATGCGCCGGTCGTCGTAGCCAAGCGTCTTGCTCAACACGTCCTTCGTATGCTGACCGAGCAGCGGAGCCGCAACGGGATCAATGCTCGGCGTCAGGCTCATATTGACCGGCGACTCGATGTTCGGAACCGAGCCGGCGGTTGGATGCGCAATCCTGCTCAGGCGATGCCGGTCGCGCACCTCGGGCGCGTTGAACCCCTCCTCGACCGTCCGCAGATAGCCAACCGGAATGTTGGCCTTCTTCATCTTCGCCATCCAGTTCTCGAGCGTGTCGCCCGCAAACACGCTGGCAATGATCGCGCGCAGCTTCTCCTTGTTGGCGGTCCGCGCCTTGCGGTGAGCAAACTCGGGATCGGTGACGAGATCCGGGCGTTCCAGCACGTCGGTGACCAGCCGGCGATAGAGCCGGTCATTGGCGCAGGCCATGTAGAGCGGACCATCGGACGCCCGATAGACGCCGACGGTCGGCGAACCATTCGGAGAGTTGCCGAAACGGCCGGGATTGTTGCCATTGATGAGATAGGCCATGCCGTAGAAGCCGGTCATTGACACCGCGGTGTCGATCAATGCGACCTCGACCTGCTGACCGCGACCGAGCCGATCGCGTGCGATCAGCGCCAACAGGATGGCGTTGCAGGCCGACATGCCCGTTGCCATGTCGACGATCGGCGGCCCGGTGCGCACCGGTTCGCCATCCGGAAAGCCGTTGAGCGACATGAAGCCGCTTTCGGCCTGCGTGATCGGGTCGAAGCCCGGGCGCAGCGCGAAATCGCCTTTGCGGCCGTAGGCGGAGATCGAGCAATAAATCAGCCGCGGGTTGGTCGGCGCGACCGACGCATAATCGAGACCGAATTTCTTCATCACGCCGCCGGAGAAATTCTCCACCACCACGTCGGCCTTGGCAATCAACGCGCGCGCGACCTCGAGCGCGGCCGGATTGTTGAAATCGAGCGCAATGCCGCGTTTGTTGCGATTGAGGCTCAGATACGCCGCGCTCTCCCCGCCGATTTCGGCGTGCTCATAGGCGCGCGTGTCATCACCGCCGTCCGGATTCTCGATCTTGATGACTTCGGCCCCGAAGTCGGCCAGCGTTTGCGTGCAGGCCGGGCCGGCCACGACGCGGGTGAAGTCGACGACCAGTAGGCCGTCGAGCGCGGTCGGAACTCCCTCCCCGCGCGGCGCGCGCCCCGGCAATTCTGGTCTGGTCATGATCTGACGCTTCCTCTGTTATTTTGTCAGGCGAAATACGACGGTCCCTGCCAAGACCGGCACTGCTTGCCTTTTAGCGGAAGCTCGTCGGCAAAACCAAACCCGGATTTTGCAAGGCGGGACCATCGTCGGACATGGCTGTCAATGGCCAGGACGCCCCGGCGGCACGGGCGGCCGCCGACATGGTCGGACGCCTCGCATGCGAAGCAAGCCTGCTGGATACCGATCTGTTCGGCGGAGCCCATACGAAGACGGGTGGCGGCACGCCGCCGCCACCCGCGTTCGTGATGGAGAGCCTTCGGGCTATTCGGCGATCATTTCGCCGGAGCCGCCGAACTCGGCCGGAAAATCCTTCAACTTCGGCAGGCCGTCGCGTATCTGCAGCACTGCCTCGGAATAGTTGACGTGAACGCCCGGGCTGAATTTCAGCGTCGGAATCGTTGCGGTGAACACGTCGACGAGCCCGAGCGTCGGGTGGTTGGTCATCAGGTGACCGCCGCACTTTGTGCAATATTTGCGCTGGCTCATCGCGGTCTTCTCGAATGTCGCGATGTGGTCGGCACCCTTGGTGACCTCGACCGCCTCGGGCTTCCAGAGGCTGAACGCATTCACCGGACCGCCAGACCAGGAACGGCATGAACGGCAGTGGCAATAGCCCATTGCCTCGGGCTCCCCGCTGACCTTGAGTTCGACGGCGCCACAAAAGCAGTTTCCAGTGTGATTCATCGGTCGGTTCTCCCTTGGGTTATTTTGATTGGGCTCCGCGTCGGCATCGATCCACGTTGCTCGTGGTGTTCGTCATGCAGAGAAGATGTAGACAGGTGCGTAGCCGCGGCGAACTCCCTTGCGTGGACGTACCAGACCCTTCCCCGCGTGAGGCCTCGAATGCAGGCAGGTCGTCGACGCGACGGAAGTTACATGAGAGTCCGCGCCGCTGTCGACCATCTTCGACACAGCCTGGCCGGGCCCAATCCCGACCGCACACAAGGAATGAGTTCAGTGTGAGGCAAGGCACATTCATGTCGTGAGTTGTTGCCGTGCCGGATTCCTGCGCGGCAAACCGGCACGTCAGCAATCACGTCAGATCAGCGTTGACGGTCCTTCACCGGAACCCTGCTTGCCGTCGCAAGCCCGTACATCAGCGCCAGCCGATCCAGGCATTCCTTGAGACGCCGCGCAAAATAGTCTTGCCAGCGCTGCGTACGCAGTCCGCGCCGCTGTCCAACCTGCTCCATGGTCATGCCGAGGATCAGGACATCGTGCACCAGTGCCGAACCGTCGGCGCCGAGTTCATGCTCGGCGCGATTGAGGCGCAACGTCGCCTGGCGCTGCCCCTCGGTGATCGGCTCGCGTCGCAGGCCGCCATCGACATATTCGCGTGTCGTATCCACCGCGCGCGGACCGCGCTCGGCCTTTTCCCAGTCGTTCTGGAACGCCCGGCCACTCCGATACTGCGTATCGTCGATCTGGCGGTGCGCATGCAACCGGCCGAGCGGATCGTTGCGGATCGAGCGAAAGGCAACGATCTTCTCGCCCGGCTCGAGCGCAAGGGGATCGTCGACCTCAACAGTCGCCACCTCGGCATTAATGGGCAGATCCTGGGCACGTCGATCGTGCGCTCCGGCGGGATCGTACGGTTTCCGGCGCTTGGCTCGCGACATTGGTAACCTCCAAAATGTCTGATGATGGGCGCGCGGAGGCTTCCGCGCGATCGCGGTTGCGGACCGATGTCCGTCGGTCAGGTGATGAATTGCCTCAGCCGGCCCCGATGGCTTGAAGCCAGGCGGCGCTCAACACCGGCCTCGCCGTGGCTTCAGGATCGCGACTCAGGTGAAAATGCGGGGTGCAGTAGCTCGAGCCCGACCGGCACGGATGACCGCAGAAGGTCATTGTCTCGCCGTCGCTATCCCCGCCATAGGGATAGCGGCAGTCTCCGGGCTTAAGGTCGAGCAGCGAAAGATGCCGCGGCACGACCGCCGCGCAACGAAGTTGCGGCATCTCCGCCGTTTCAGTGAAGATCCTTGGCCCGCGAAGCAAATCGGGCGTCAGTTCGGCGCGCCCTTCATGCAACCGCCCGATCCTTGGGAGCTCCGGCAGGGACGGTTTGGGCGGATCGAGGTGCCCCGGCAGGGACGGCTCGAGCCTTTCGAGGCCCGCCAACCCCATGCGCTGCGCCCGGCTGAGCGCCGCATTGCGTGTATAGGCCGTATTGAAGGTAGCGTTGATCGTGTCAGCGATTTCCGAATAGGACAAGCCGCGGGCGCGGAGGTCCTGCAAGGCTGCCGAATGCTCCGGCAGCCAGTTCATCGTTTCCATTCCAAATTCCCATTTCTGTCATTCCGCCGGCGCCTCGCACACCTTCCGATATTCCGAAGAAAAAGTCAAGCTTGTTTCTGATAATCGTAACGGATATAGTGTGTCCGGGTTTGGGAAAGGATGAAACATGCTGGACGCGGCACTGATCGAACGAGCACTGGAAAAGACCGGGAAGAGCAAAGGCGGGCTTGCCCGCGCGATGGGGGTTCGGGCCGGGGCGGTCTCCGAAATCCTGTCGGGAATAAGGTTGATCAAGGCATCCGAGATTGCCCCGATCATGGAGTATTTGGAGCTGAATTCGGTGCCGATCGTGGGCCGGGTCGGCGCCGGCGCCTCGATCCAGCCGGAGCTTGAGCAGGTCCCGCCGGAGGGTCTCGGCGAAATCGAGCTTCCGTTCCCGGTGACGGAGGAGACCGTCGCGTTCGAGGTCTCAGGCGATTCGATGCTGCCGAAATACGAGAACGGCGACGTCATCGTGGTGTATCGCGAGCAGCGCTATCCGCTGTCGAGCTTCTACGGAGAGGAAGCTGCGGTCCGGCTGAAGAGCGGCGAGCGGTATCTGAAGACGATCGAACGCGGCAGTTCGTCCGGCACCGTCAACCTTAAGAGCTTCAACGCCAAGCCGATCAACGGCGTAAAGCTCGAATGGATCGGCGAAATCTGCGTCACCCTGCCCCGCGGCCAGATCGAAAGGCTGCGCGGCAAGTCGGCGGTGAAGGGGCGAAAATCTGCCCGGACGCAGGGCGGGCGATCGTCCGAGAAGTAACCGTGCTGCTTCAGGGACCGGCCGGACCGATTCGGACACCTTCGAGCCGAATCGGTCCGGCCATGCATGCCTGAATTTCGGTTTTCAATAATTCACCTTGACATACTTCCGATTATCGGAAATAATGCTCGGTGACAGTCAGAACATCGAACGATCAGGCAGTGCAGTATTTCGTCGTGATGATCGACTATGGCCGCCGTGGCCGCGAGGCGATCGTTGATCCCGAAATGACACGACGCGACGTCGTCTCACGAATCGCCTCGGGAGAATATGCGAACATCAGCTTCATTCACGAGATTGCCGAGCGTTCGGTCGAGGATGTCACGGACGATCTCCTGGCCGAGGCCGCCTTGCCGGAACTCCCCGTGACCGGCGCAAACCTGCAAGCCAATACGCTCGATCACGCCCGCGACCTGCGCAAATACGAGCCGGTCTGACACCGCTCACGAGTTGATTGCGAAAACGTGATCTTTCTTGAGCCGGCCACTTGGCCGGAACCCGAAACGGACTAGATAGGGTTCACGCAAAGTCTATTCGGACCAGGCGCGGGTTCCCTCTAGATTAGCGATTCGTTTCTCGGGCCGGCAAATTTCAGCTTCAGATGACTTCGACAACAAACGCCGAGATCGCGAAAGCCGATGGCGATCTCAGGATCGCGCTGCTGCTTGGCATCGCAAACTGGTTTCTGTTTCTGGACCATATTCCGCACAACGTTGTCGGCGCGCTGACCATGCGCAACTTCGGCTTCAGCGGCGCAACCGACCTTTTTGTATTCGTGGGCGGCTACGCCGTGACGCTCATCTACGCCAGGATGACGCTGGAACGCGGATTCCTGGTGGCCGCAACCCGCATCTTCAAGCGCGTATGGCAGCTCTATGCCGCCTATATCGTTCTGTTCGTGATCTATGTCGAGTTGATCAGCTATGTCGCCACCCGGACCGCGGCGCCCGAGATCATCAGCGAGTTCAACATCACCGGATTCATCGACCACCCGATCCGGACGTTAATTTACGGCCTGTTCCTGCAGGCCAAGCCGCTCAATCTCGACGTGCTGCAACTCACCATAGCCTTGATGGCGTTCCAGCCCATCATCGTGTTCGGGCTGTTGTACGTGCCGAACGTGACGGTCGTCGCATCCGTGACCCTCTATGCGGCCGGCCGGCTGCTCGACTGGAACCTGTCGTCATATCCGTATGGCGACTGGTACCTCAATCCGTTCTGCTGGCAATTGCTGTTCGTGATGGGCGGTTGGCTCGCGCTGATCGGCACGCGATATACGCCCGCGATCCGCGCGATGCAGGCGGCTCCCGCGCTGCGCGCCATGGCGTTGCTGTATCTGCTGTTCGCCCTGACGATCGTCTCGAGCAGCGATATCCCGGCACTCGCGCAAATGATGCCGAGCGGGCTGAGCGATATGCTGCCGCCAAACGACCGGGAGGATGTCGCACCTCATCGCATCCTGCACTTCCTGACCCTGACGTTCCTGTTCACGTGGCTGGTGCCGCGCGATTGGGAATACCTGCGATCTCCCGCCTTGCAGCCGATCATCAAGTGCGGCGAGGAGTGGCTGGCCGTGTTTTGTGCAGGCGTCTTCCTCTCATTCGCTGCGCACCTGATCCTGATTACGGGCCCATACTCACTGGCAAGGCAGGTCGCGGTCAGCATCGCCGGCATCGCGGCGATGACGGCCGTCGCCTACTACGTCTCGTGGTCAAAGCAGCAGGACGGCAAGTCGGCCGTCGCTCATTCCTGATTCCTGCGGTTAGTCGATCGCCAGCGACCGCCGCCGCCGCACCTCGCTATCGCGCAACATGGCGGCGTCCGGCCCGCCTGCCGACTATTTCCTGCGCGACGCCAGGATCTTCTCGGCGGCGCGCAGATGCGGCTTGTCGAGCATCTTGCCGTCCATCTTGGCGACCCCCGATGGGTTATTGGCGAACGCGGCGATCACCCGCTCCGACCATGCGATTTCTTCATCCGTCGGCATGAAGGCCGCGTTCACGACGTCGACATGCTTGGGATGGATCACGGCCTTGGCAAGGAAGCCATCCTGCCGCGCCGCGATCGCCTCGGCCTTCAACGCATCGAGATCGTTGATGTCGGTCGCGATGGTATCGATCGCGACGACGCCGGCGGCGGCCGCGCCGATCAGGCAGAGATCGCGCGCCAGGATGAAGGGCGAGTGATAGCGGCCATCGCTGCGGTTGCGCGTTGCCCCGAGCGAGGCCGCGAGATCCTCCGCGCCCCACATCATGCCCCACAGCCGCGGGCTCATGTTCTCGAAATCGAGGATTTTCAGCACCGCCCGCGCCGTCTCGGTCGCGACCGTCACGATCCGCGTGGTGCCCTGCGCGATACCGGAGGCCGCCTCGAATGCGTCGAGATAGAGCGCGAGCCTGTCGACGTCGGCGGCGCCGGCACATTTCGGCAGCACGATTCCATCGGGCTTGCCGGGCATCACGGCGGCGAGATCGCCGAGCGTCAGGTCGGTGTCGAGCGCGTTGACGCGGATATAGAGCTTCTGCTCCGGGTTGCGCACATCGAGCATCTGGCGCGTGATCCCGCGCGCAACGACCTTCTGGTCCGGCGCGATGGAATCCTCGAGGTCGAGAATCAGCGCGTCGGCCGCGGTCTTTTTCGCGCTTTCATACTTCCGGGTGCTGTCGCCGGGAACGAACAGGAGCGATCGCATCGCTTACGCCTTCGGCTTGCAGTGCATCAGGCCGGTGCGGCGGCAACTGGCCACCACCTCGCCGCGCTGGTTGGTCATGGTGTGCTCGAACTCGACGATGCCCTGGGTCGGCCGCGACTTACTGGCGCGCTTGCCGATGATCCTGGTGTGCGCCTTCAGCGTGTCGCCATGGAACACCGGCTTGGGGAACTTGACGTCGGTCATGCCGAGATTGCCGACGGTGGTTCCCAATGTCGTGTCGTACACGCTCATGCCGATCATGATGCCGAGCGTATAGAGGCTGTTGAACAGTCGCTGGCCGAACTCGGTCTTCTCGGAGAAATGTGCGTCGATATGCAACGGCTGCGGGTTCATGGTCAGGAGGCTGAACATGGTGTTGTCCATCTCGGTCACGGTCCGGCTGAACTCGTGGTGGAATTCCTGCCCTACCTCGAACTCCTCGAAATACAGTCCAGCCATTACCGTCCCTTGTAGTTGGGCGCCCGCTTCTCGACGAACGCATTCAGCCCTTCCTGGCAGTCTTCCGTCGATGCGACCACAACAAAGCTTTCCGCCGTGTTTTCCACCGAGCGGCGGAAATCGGCATCGACCGCGCGCATGAAGGCGTCGCGGCCGATCTTCATCACGATCGGCGATTTCGCCGCAAGCTTGCGTGCGATCTCGCGGGCCCGCGCGAGCGCGGTGCCCTTCGGCACCACCTCGCTGAGCAAGCCCATGCGAAAGGCGGTCGCGGCATCGAAGGGCTCGCCAAGGAACAGCGGGCCGAATGCCTGGTGCTTTCCGACCAACCGCGGCAACTGCACGAAATGGATCGCCGGGATCAGGCCTACATCGATCTCGGGATAGCCGAATGTCGAGCCGTCGCCCGCGACAATCATGTCGCAGGAGATCGCGATCGTCATGCCGCCGGCGCGTACCGCGCCATCGATCGCCGCAATCGTCGGCTTGCCCATGCGATACTGCGTATCGTTCAACGCGAAGTATAGCCGCTCGAGGAATGTCTTGGTCTCGATCGCGGGCTTGCCCCTGACGATGTCGAGATCAAGGCCGGCGCAAAACACCTTATGGGCGCTGCTGATGACGACGGCGCGCACCGCCTCATCATCGCGGGCCTTCTCCAGCGCCGCCAGCAGCGCGTCGATCAGGGGAATGCTGAGTGCGTTGACCGGCGCGCGATCCAGCACGATCTCCGCAATCTGGTCGGTAACCGAGTAACGAACGAGGTCGGTGCTCATGATGTGTTGCCTCCCGTTAGCTCTTGGCCTGCCGCACGGCGCCCGACAGCAGCAGGCCGTCGATCTCGGCGGAACCGAAGCCGGCCTCCGTCAGCACGGCGCGGCTATCCTGCCCGACGTCAGGCGCGGGGCAAAGGTGATCCTCGGACAGGCTCGCGATCCCCGGCGTGCGTGGCGTGTAGACCGCGCCGACGCCGGGTGTGTCCTGGCGCACCGACGCCCTGGTCGCCTCGATATGGACATTGCGCAGCCATTCGCCGGGATTGAGGATCCGCTCGGCGATGATATCGGCCGCATGCAGCCGCGCGAGCCAGGCGTCCGTCGCCTGTGTCAGGAACACCTCGCGCAATTGCGGGATCAGCGCGTCGGCCGCATCGGCGCGCCGGGCGAAGTCGGCAAAACGCGGATCGCCGGCGAGATCCTCACGGCCGATCGCACCGCACAGCCGCTTGTATTGCGGTTCGTTCACCAGGGTGACCATCATCCAGCCGTCCTGGGTTTGGTAGGTGCCGGCCGGAACGTTCAGCGCGCGCGGCGCGCCGCCCTCGAGGATGAACTCCGCCACCTTGTGGCCGAGCAGCGCCGACGTCGACTGGCAGAGATTGACGTCGATCCAGCGGCCAGTGCCGACGGTGGCACGCGCGAACAGCGTCGTGGCGATGGCCTGGAACGCATAGACGCCGGTGACGACGTCGGAAATCGTGGTGCCGACCCGATGCGGCACGCCATCGGCGCCGAGATTGACCGAGACCAGCCCCGAGAACGCCTGCGCCACCGAATCCGAGCCGGGCCGCTTGGCGTACGGGCCGCTCTGCCCGAAGCCGCTGACCGACAGATAGACCAGGCCGGGATTGTCGCGCGACAGGCCTTCATAGCCGAGCCCGAGCCGCCCTGCGACACCCGGGCGAAATCCTTCGATGAGGACGTCCGCCTCGCGCGCCAACCGCTGCGCGATAGCGATCCCGTCCTTGTGCTTCATGTCTAGGCACAGGCTGCGCTTGCCGCGGTTGTAGACCGCCGACAGCGTCGTGTGATTGCCGTAGGTCGTGCCGAGATAGCGCGACCAGTCGCCCTCCGGCGGCTCGACCTTGATGACGTCGGCGCCGTAGACGCCGAGCAGCATCGCGCAATAGGGCGAGGCAATCCCCTGCCCGAAATCGAGTACCTTCAGCCCGCGATACGGCGCTTCATGCGTCGCCGTCAGCTTGCCCGCCATTTGTCCTCCCATCGCTGTCGAAGTGCCTTGTCCTTTGGGCGTGATCCCCCGCGCAAGCGCTACGCGCTTGTCGCGAGGGAAAACCGCTGCGTGCCTTTCCGGACCATGCCCTACAGCGCCAGATAGCGCTGCCGGATGTTGTCGTTGGCCTTCAGCTCTTCGATGGAGGATGTGTAGACGATCTGGCCCTTGTCGATAACCGTCGCGTGGCTCGCAAGGCCAAGGCAAAAATGCATGTTCTGCTCGGCGATCAATACTGTGGCACCGGTGCCGCGGAGCTGCCGCAGCAGCTCGCCGATGCGCTGCACGATGATCGGCGCCAGCCCCTCGCTCGGCTCATCCAACAGCAGCAGCACGGGATTGCCCATCAGCGTGCGGGCGATCGCCAGCATCTGCTGCTCGCCGCCGGAGAGCCTTCCGGCGATCCGGTGTCGCAGCGGCTCGAGCAGCGGGAACACGTCATAGACGCGGCGGATCGACCACTCGTCCTCGCCATCCGGTCCCTTCTTCTGGCCGATCACGAGATTGTCCTCCACCGTATGCTCGGGAAAGATCTGGCGGTCTTCCGGCACGAAGCCGAGCCCGGCCCGCGCGATGTGATGCGGCCGCATTCCCGAGACCACCTGGCCGCGCAGGGTCACCTTGCCGCGGCGCGCCGGCGTCAGCCCCATGATGGCCTTCATGGTGGTCGACTTGCCGGCGCCGTTGCGGCCGAGCAGCGCCATGGTCTCGCCCTGCCGCACCGACAGGCCGACGCCGAACAGGATCTGGCTGGTGCCATAATAGACGTCGAGGTCGTCGACCTGCACCACCGGCTGCGCGCTCATGCCACCGCTCCCGCGTGGTCGTCGCTGCCGAGATAGGCCTCGATCACGGCATCATTCCTGCGGATCGCGTCCGGCGTCCCGCTCGCCAGGATGCGGCCGTAGCACAGCACGACGATCCGAGGCGCGATCTTGAATACGATGTCCATGTCGTGCTCGATGAACACGACGGTGATCTTCTGCTTCTCCCAGAGCTCACGCACCTTGTCGATCATGCGCCAGCGCTCCTCGGTGCCCATGCCCGCGGTCGGCTCGTCGAGCAGCAGCACCTTGGGCTCGAGCACCAGCGCGAGCGCGATATCGAGCAGCTTCTGGTCGCCGTGCGACAGCGTCGCCGCGGTCCGGTTGCGCTTGCCGGCGAGGCCGAGCAGCTCCATCGCATGCTCGGCGCGGTCGCGCGTCTCGGCCAGTGGAAACCGGCGATGCATCACGCCGGCGCGGCGCTGATCGGCACAGACGGCAGCCAGCATCGTCTCCTCCACCGTCAGCGACGGGAAGATGCTCGCGACCTGGAAGGCGCGGCCGATGCCATGGCGCACGATCTCCGGCGGGGCCTTGCCCGCCATGTCGACGCCGTTGAGCAAAATCTGCCCGGCGTCCGGTCGCAGCGCGCCCGTGATCAGGTTGAAGAACGTGCTCTTGCCGGCGCCGTTGGGACCGATCACGGCGGTGAGCGAACCGTCGGCGAAGTCGAGCGAGACGTTGTCGGTCGCCTTGACGCCGCCAAAGGATTTCGAGAGTCCGCGAATCTTCAGCATGGCTAGCCGCTCGCCTCCCGCAGACCGCCATAGGTGCTCCACGATGTGCCGGCAAGCCAGCCGCAATCGACCGGCACGTTGGCGCCGGTCATCGCGGAGGCCGCATCGGACGCCAAGAATGCGACGACGCGGCCGATTTCCGAGGGGTCGACGAGGCGGCGAAGTGCTGCATTGGCAGCCAACGCCGAGACATCCCGCTCTCCGCGATCAATGGCATTTTTCAGCGCCGGCGTCAGCGTGTAACCAGGCGACACCGCATTGACGCGGATGCCGGACGGCCCCCATTCGGCCGCGAGGCATTCGGTGATGGCGATCACCGCCGCCTTGGCGGGCGCATAGGCATGCAGCGGCATCGAGCGCATGCCGGCAATCGAGGCGATGTTGACGATGCTGCCGCGCTTGCGCGCGATCATCTGCCGCGCAAAGGCAACGCAGGCGACATAGGTGCCGCGCTGGTCGACGCGCACGACGTCGTCCCAGGAGGTCATCGGCAGATCGTGCGGCCGGACCGGCACCTGGATGATGCCGGCGCTGTTGACCAGCACCGCGACCGGACCGCAGTCGCGCTCGATCGTGGCCGCACAGGCCTCGACGCTGCGCTCGTCCGCCACATCGGCCGCGAACGCCTTGCCGCCGACTTCCGCCGCAACCGTCTGCGCCTTGGCGAGATCGCGGTCGAGAACGGCGACAAGATCGCCGGCCGCCGCGAGCTCACGCACGCACGCCGCGCCGATGCCGCTGGCGCCGCCGGTAACGACGCTGATCCGCGTCTGTGCACTCATGGCGCGCGCTCCCCGGCTTCTCCGCGACGCTGCGCGAACCATTCGACGACGAAGTCCATCAGGCCCTTTCGCAGGCCGATGGCAAAGAACAGGATCACGATGCCGAGCACGATGCCGTGATACTCGGTCAGGCGGGTAACGGTATCGTTGAGGATCAGCAGCAGCACCGTGCCGACCATCGGTCCGAGGAAGGTTGTCACGCCGCCGAGCATGTTGATGAAGATGCCCTCGCCCGAGATCGTCCAATAGGCAAATTCGGGATAGGCGCCGGAGACGAACAACGCCATGATGATGCCGCCGGTCGCCGCGAACAGCGCGGCGAGCACGAAGATCGTCAGCTTGGCGCGCCAGACATCGATGCCGATGAAGCTCGCCCGGGTGGCGTTGTCGCGGATCATGCGCAGCGTGTAGCCAAACGGCGATTGCGCGATCTGGCGCATGAGCAGCAGGCCGATCACCAGCAGGGCGCAGCTCGTGATGTAGAGATGCAGATGGTTCGACAGATCAATGCCGAGAAACGGCGGCCGCGGAATCCCGCCGCGCAGGCCCTGGTCGCCGCCGGTCAGCGACTGCCACGACAGGATGGTCGAGTGGATCAGCATCTGGAATGCCAGCGTGACGAACGCAAAGTAGATTTCCTTCAGCCGCACGCAGATCGCGCCGATCACGATCGCAACGACGAAGGTCATCGCCAGCGTGGCAACGAAGGCCACCGGGATCGGCACGCCGGTCTTCTGCATCATCAGCCCGAAACCATAGGCGCCGAGGCCGAAGAACATGCCGTGGCCGAACGAGATCAGCCCGGTGTAGCCGACCAGAAGGTTAAGCGAGGTCGCGAACAATCCATAGGCGGCGCAGCGGATCACGAAGTCGAGCAGCTGCTTGCTGCCGAAGATGAATGGCAGCAGCGCGAGCAGCACAAAGGCCACGAGCGCGATCAACACATCGCGGTAACGCTGCGGCCTGGCGTCGATCCGGGTAACATCGAGGGGCTGCGTGCCCTGCCCGGCCTGCAATTCGGTCATGCGACCTCCTTGCCGAACAGCCCGGTCGGACGCGACACCAGCACGATCACCATGAACAGATACATCAGGCCCTCGGTGAACAGCGGGAAGCCAAGCGATCCGAATGAGCGGATCAGCCCGATCAAAAGCGCGCCGATCAACGCGCCGAGGATCGAACCCATGCCGCCGATCACGGTCACGATGAACGACTCGATCAGCACCGAGAACCCCATGCCTGGCGTCAGCGAGCGCACCGGCGCGGCAAGCGCCCCCGCCAATCCCGCCAGCATGCCGCCGAGCGCGAACACGCCGCCATAGATCAGCCCGGTATTGATACCGAGCGCCGAGACCATGCCGGGATTATGCGCGGCCGCACGGATCACCTTGCCGATCCTGGAGCGCGCCAGCCCCAGGCCGAGAACAACGGCTGCGGCGAGCGCCACCCCGATCAAGAGCAGATAATATGGCGGTACCACGCCGCCGGCGATGAACAGCGGCGGCACCTGGAACGCGGCCGGCATGCCCATCGACCTGAATTCGGGCCCCCAGATCATGCGGACCACGTCGTCGAAGATCAGCACGAAGGCGTAGCAGACCAGGAGCTGCATCAGCACGTCGCGGCCGTAAACCCGGCTCATGAACACGCGCTCGAAGATCAGGCCGAGGATCGCAGTGCCGGCGGCGCCGCTCAGCATCGCCAGCGCGAAGCTGCCGGTGAGCTGATAGGCCGTCATCGCGAAATAGGCGCCGAACATATAGAAGGCGCCGTGGCTGAAATTGACCACCTTGAGCACGCCGAAGATCAGCGTCAGCCCAACGGCGACAAGGAACAGCAGCATGCCGATGATCAGGCCGCTGGTGGTTTGCGTCACCAGGCAAGCAGGGCTGGCGAGGCAACTGGCGAGCGCGTCGAGGTCCACGGAAAATCATCCATCACGGCGGGCCGCAACGTCGGCGCGCGACAAACATCAGATGCGAGGCGGAGGCAACAGGATGCAGCCTCCGCCGCACACGCGGATCAGGTGTAGCCCTTGCTCTTCTTCCACTCGGCTTCGAGCTCGAAGATGGTCTTCCAATCTCCGGCCTTCACATCGGGCACGTAGGGCTCCTGCGGGATCGTGGTGCCCCAGCCGATGGCGTAACCGACCAGCGTGTGGTCGTCGGCGCGCATGGTGACGGTGCCGTCGGCGCCGAACGGGCACTTGATGGTGAGGCCGGTGAGCGCCTCCGCGACCTTCTTTCCGTCGGTGGAGTTCGCCTTCTTGACGGCCTCGTTGAGGAACATGACCGCCGTGGCGTTCTGCCACGACCAGTTGGTCGGATACTCGTTGTACTTGGCCTTGTAGGCGTCGCCCCAGGCGGCATTTTCGGGCGTCGGCGGGAATGTCTTGATGTAGCGGTCGCCGGAGTGGATGCCCTTGGGCAGGTTCTTCACCACCGTGAGCGCGGTGTAGTCGGCCATGTTGACCGCGAACACCTCCATCTGGGTGAACATCGCGTAGATGTTGGCCTGGTCGATGTAGGAGGTAAGATCGCCACCCCACAGGCAGGAATAGAGTGCCTGCGGCTTGGCCTGCAGGATCTTCGTCACCACCTCGGTGTAATCGGGCTGGAACAGCTTTGGCCACGACTCGCTGATGATCTCGACGTCAGGCGCGAACTTCTTCAGGTACAGCACGAACTCGCCGGTGGTGTCGCGGCCATAGGCGTAGTCAGGCGAACAGGTCGCCCATTTCTTCAGGCCCTTGGCCTTGGCGATCCCTGCCGCGTAGCTGGCGCCGACGATCGAGTCATGAATGCCCTGCCGCACGCAGCGGAAGGCGTTCGAAATGTGCTGCTTGGGATCGGCGGTCAGGGATGACGCTTCCGAGCAGGTGTGGATGCAGAGCACGCCGAGATCGCGCGCCACTTCGTGAACCGCGAACGATCCCGAGGACGCTTCGCCGTCAAGCAGCATCTCGCAGCCGTCGGTGTTGACGAGCTCGCGCGCGATGCGCGCGGCTTCCTGCGGCTGCCCCTTGGAGTCGCGGATCACCATTTCGATCTGCCGTCCGGCAAGGCCGCCGGTGGCATTGACCTTCTCGACCTCCAGCAGCACCGCATTGCGCGAGGACGTCCCGAGCTGCGCAACGCGGCCCGACAGAATGGTCGGCATGCCGATCTTGATCGTCTTGGCCTGTGCGCGCGCCACCCATGGCGCGGCAAAGCTCACCGCACCCGCGCCCATCAGCGCAAGCGTCGAGCGCCGGGTGATGCCCGGTTTCCGGGTCTTCTTCATCATTCCCCTCCCTGTCGGGTTCGCGTTCCCAAAATCCCTGCCGGAGATCGTTTCGTCTCCATGACCGCAATGTTTTCAGAGCAAGGGGGGTGACGTCAAGCCAAAGATGAATTACGACTCATAATTCATCTAGGGAGGCAACGGTGCCGAGATCGGCCCCGCCAGCGGCAAATGATCAACCTTTCCAGCTTCATCGCATTTCATGCCCGGCGGACTCCGGACCGCTGTGCGCTGAAATATCGCGGCGAGGACGTCTCCTACGCCGACTTTGATCTGCGGATCCGGCAGGTCGGCGGCTGGCTCGCGGGGCGCGGGATCGCGCCCGGCGATGTCGTCGCCGTGCTGATGAAGAACAGCACGGCCTTTCTCGAGCTGGCGTTCGCGACGAGCCATATCGGCGGGGTGTTCCTGCCGATCAACTATCGCCTCTCGGCCGATGAGGTCGGCTACATCGTCGGCAATTCCGGCACGCGCCTCCTCGTCGCCGACGAGGAATTTGCCGAGATCGCCGCCGGCGGCGCGCCGGTCGTGCTGCTCGATGAAGTCGCGCAGTCCAGCGTCGCCAACCTTGCGCCCGACATCGCACCGGCGCCGATCCATGTGCGCCGGCCGCGCGACCTGATGCGGCTAATGTACACCTCGGGCACGACGGATCGTCCCAAGGGGGTGATGCTCACTTACGAGAACATCTACTGGAAGTCCGCCGACCAGACCCTGGTGCTCGGGCTCAACGCCGACACGCGGCTACTCGTCGTCGGCCCGCTCTATCACGTCGGCGCGCTCGACCTGCCCGGCATCGCGGTGCTCTGGCATGGCGGCATGCTGTGCATTCACCGCACCTTCGAGCCCGAGCCGGCGCTCGCCGCGATCGAGCGGGAGAAACTCAACGCGGCATGGTTCGCGCCGGTCATGACCACGGCGCTCCTCACCTGCCCGAACCGCGACCGCTACGACGTCTCCAGCCTGCAATGGGCGATCGGTGGCGGCGAGAAGACGCCGGAGCTCCGCATCCGCGCCTTCTCGGACTATTTCAAGAACGCGCGCTACATCGATGCCTACGGCCTCACCGAAAGCTGCGGCGGCGATACCTTCATGGACGCGGGCCGCGAGATCGAGAAGATCGGCTCGACCGGCCGCGCCATCGCCCATGTCGAGATCGAGATCCGCGACGATGCCGGCAAGCGCCTGCCGGCCGGCCAGAACGGCGAGATCTGCCTGCGCGGCCCGAAGGTCACGCAGGGCTACTGGAAGGATCCGGAGAAGACCGCATCCGCGTTCTTCGGCGACTGGTTCCGCACGGGCGATGTCGGCTATCTCGACGATGACGGCTTCCTCTATCTGACCGACCGCAAGAAGGACATGATCATCTCCGGCGGCGAGAACATCGCCTCCTCCGAGGTCGAGCGCGTCATCTACGAAATGCCTGAAGTGCGCGAGGTCGCGGTGATCGGCCTGCCGGACGCGCGCTGGGGCGAGAAGCCGGTCGCGATCGTGGTGCTGGCCGACGACGCCAAGCTCGACCTGCCCGATCTCGCCGATTTCTGCCGAACACGGCTCGCCGGCTTCAAGGTGCCGCGGCAGCTCGTCATCCGCGACAGCCTGCCGCGCAATCCATCCGGCAAGGTGCTCAAACGCGTGCTCCGCGCCGAACTCGAGGCCACCGCATGACGCAAGCGACATCCGCCAAAGTGACAAAACTCAACCGGGTCGAGCGCAACGCCTGGACCAAGCAGAAGATCTTCGACGCCGCGACCAAGGTCGTCGGCAAATACGGCTATGCCGAAGCCTCGGTCGCGCGCATCACCGAAGCCGCCGGCGTCGCGCAGGGCACCTTCTACAATCATTTCGAGAACCGCCAGGAGCTGCTCGACCAGCTGCTGCCGAAGATCGGCCTCGACATGGTCCGCTTCATCCATGCGCGCACCGGCACCGCGAGCGAGGCCCGGCAGGAGGTCGAGCGCTTCAGCGCCTTCTTCGATTTCATCCGCGAGGTGCCGGAATTCCTGCGCATCCTCAACGAGGCCGAATTCTTCGCGCCGATCGGCTACCAGAAGCATTTCGACAACATCTCGAGCGCCTATGTACGGATCCTGCAACGCGCGCGGGCTGCGGGTGCGACCAACACCTTCAGCGACGAGGAATTCGAGGCCATCGTCCAGGTGCTGATGGGCGCGCGCGGTTATCTCAGCCGCCGCTACTCCTATTCCGAACGCGGCGTCACCGCGGTGCCCGACTATGTGATCACGGCCTATCAAAAGCTGGTCACCCGCGGCCTGTTCACCACCAGCGACAAGGGAAGAAAATCATGAGCGCTGAGGGCACAATCCTCGTCACAGGCGGCAGCCGCGGCATTGGCGCGGCGACCGCGACACTGCTCGCCGATCAGGGGCATCGCGTCGTCATCGTCGACATCGCACCCGAGCCGCTGGTTGGAACAGCCGCCGTCCTGTGGCCGGCGCCGTTCGACGTCGCGAGCGAGAGCGCCGTTGTCGCGGGCATTGCCGATATCGAGACTGCGCATGGTCCGATCAGCGGCCTCGTCAACGCCGCCGGCGTGTTCGGCAAGATGCACACGATCGAGCGGGTGCGGATGGAGCAATGGGACCGCGAGGTCAATATCGACCTGCGCGGCACCTTCCTGGTTGCGCGCAGCGTCGGTATTGGAATGGCGAAGCGGCGGCATGGCGCGATCGTCAACGTCGCCTCGGTGGCCGGCATGACGTCGGGCCCGATCCACGCCTATACCGCGGCAAAGGCCGGCGTCATCCAGATCACGCAGACGCTCGCCGCCGAATGGGGCCGCACCGGCGTCCGCGTCAACGCGGTGTCGCCCGGCTTCACCCGCACGGCCGCGCTCGAAGCCGGCATCGCATCGGGCGCCCTCGACAAGGATCTGCTGGCACGGCCGACAGCAATGAACCGGCTGGTCGAGCCGATGGAAGTGGCGCAGGCGATCGCCTGGCTGCTCTCGCCGCAGAGCAGCGGCGTCACCGGCATCAACCTGCCGGTCGATGCCGGCTACATCGCAGGCACCACCTGGGCCGCCTATGGCGGCCTGCCGGAAGCCCACGTAGCTGAGGACAACGCATGAATATCGAGCTTTCGCGCAAACACCTCGATCTGTCCTCCGCCATCGCCGAGGGCGACATCCGCGTGCTGCTGATGGTGCTGGTGCACATGACCGGCGACGAGAAGTGGCTCGAGCCGCCCTACAAGCCGAAGCGCGACGTCCGCCTGATCCCGGATCCCGACGCCGGCGTGCCGAAGCAGATCCAGGACGAGATTCGCGCGGCCGTCCTGAACCTGTTCGCGCACGGCACGCCCAAGCCCGTCATCACCGATCCCGGCGATGAGCTGATGCTGCGGATGATGCGCGCGACGCTCGGCGAGAATGTCGCGCCGGAATATGCCCCGCTGATGCGGGAGGAGATGGGCTTCGTTCCGCGCGACGCGCGCTGGCGCGAGCGCCCTTCTGGCGAGAAGCTGGCGCAGCAGCATGTGCTGATCGTCGGCGCCGGGGTCTGCGCGATCGCGCTTGGCGTTGCGCTCGGCCGGCTCGGCATTCTCTATACGATTGTCGAGAAGCAGGACGAGATCGGCGGCACCTGGTACGTCAACCGCTATCCCGGCTGTGGCGTCGATACGCCGAACCACTCCTATTCCTTCTCGTTCGGCGCCCGCAATCCGTGGACCCGCTATTTCGCGCAGCGCCAGGAGCTGCTCGATTATCTGCTCAAGGTCGTGCGCGAATACGACATCCGCAAGCACGTCCACCTCAATACCGAGCTCGTCGCCTCGCGCTGGGACGAAGGCAAGCGGCGCTGGATCTCGACGCTGAAGACCGCCCGCGGCGAAGAAACTTTTGAATCCACCGCGCTGGTCAGCGCGATCGGCCAGCTCAATGATCCCTTGCCTGCCCGCTTTGAGGGAGACGTGGACTTCACCGGTTTGAAGGTTCATTCGGCGCTGTGGTCCGACGATATCAAGCTCGACGGCAGGCATGTCGCCGTGATCGGTACCGGCGCAACCGCGATGCAGCTGGTGCCGTCGATCGCCGACCGTGTCGCCTCGGTCACCGTCTACCAGCGCACCGCGCAATGGGCGCGGCCGGTGAAGGGTTATTCCGATCCGATCACCGAAGGTGCGCAGTGGCTGCTGGCGCATCTGCCGTTCTATGTGCAGTGGTATCGCTTCAACATGTTCTGGCGTTACGGCGACGGATTGCTGCCGTTCCTGCGCAAGGATCCGGCCTGGCCGCATCCGGACCGCGCCGTCAACAAGGGCAACGACCGGCATCGCCAGGAGCTGGCCGACTTCATCCTCTCCGAGCTGAAGGATCGCCCCGACCTGATCGAGAAATGCATGCCGACCTATCCGCCCTACGGCAAGCGCATCCTGCTCGACAACAACTGGTTCAAGACGCTGACCAAACCGAATGTCGAGCTAGTCACCGACAAGATCGACCATTTCGCCGCGGACGGAATCGTCACTGCCGACGGCACATCGCGGCAGCACGACGTCATCGTGATCTCGACCGGCTTCAAGGTCTCCGAGATGGCGGCGCGGCTCAACATCACCGGACGTGACGGCAAGAACCTCAAGCAGGCGTGGCGCGACGACAATCCGACCGCCTATCTCGGCCTCACCGTGCCTGATTTCCCCAATCTCTTTCTGATGCTCGGCCCCAATTCAGGGCCTGCACATGGCGGCAGCGTCATCTTCCAGTCGGAGTGCCAGAGCCGCTACATCTCCGCCTGCCTTGTCGAGATGATCGAGAACGACATCGCCGCGATCGACGTGCATCCCGACGCGCATGACACGTATATCCGCGACGTCGACGCCGAGCATGAGCAACTGATCTGGACGCATCCGGGCATGACGACCTACTACCGCAACAGAAGCGGCCGCGTGTTCTCGGCGATGCCGTGGCGGTTCGTCGACTACTGGAAGATGACGCACGATCCGGATTTCAGCCAATATCGAAAGACCAAGTCGCGACAGGAATCCTGACCTGAATTACCCCGCTCGTTAACTTGACAGATGGCCATAACTGCCGCAGCATTTCGCCGACTGCACCTGTTGGGGTGCTGGAGCGCTCGCTCCTCGCGTCGCAGGAATTGACGGACGATTATGGGATCGGCCGCCAGGCAGCAGAAGCGGACAGACGTCCGTCGGCCCACCTCTTGGAGAGGAGCATGACGCCACCGGCGCAAGCCAGCGACCTTGCTCAGCGGCAAGGTCTCGGTGCACGTTGAGGCGAACAGCAGCTGCTAGCCGCGTGCACTGCCGACAATCTGAACATATCCGCAGGACAGGAGCGCAAAGGCCACGCGCTTTTAGGTCCCGAAACACCACTGGTCTACACCAGAGATCCTTCGCTAAAACGAAGTAGCAGGGCCCCGCGATGCTTGACTGCACCGGGGCCCGTTCGTTTGCCCGCGATTTCCTCTTCGTCACACCCGCATTGCGCCACCGCGCGGGATCGGGAACAATTATCCTGACGAGGCGAGGAACGATGATGGAAAAGCCGCGGGTCCGAATTTACACCGACTACAAGTCTCCGTATGCCTATGTCGCCAACAAGCGGCTGTTCGAGCTCGAGGAGACGTACGGCGTCGAGCTGGAATGGCTGCCCTACACGCTGCGCATTCCCGAATTCATGGGCACGGTCGAGGAGCGCACGCCGCACTTCTGGCGCAAGGTGCGCTACGCCTACATGGATGCGCGCCGGTTCGCCAACGTGCAGGGACTGACCATGAAAGGCCCACGCCGGATCTATGACGCCTTCTACGCCAGCGCCGGCATGCTGTTCGCGCAGCGCCACGGACTGTTCCGGCCCTATCACGACACGGTGTTCCGGAAATTCTGGAACCACGAGCTGGAGATCGACAAGCTGTCCGAGATTGCCGGCGTGATCACCGCCGTCGGTGGCTCAACTGAGGCCTTCGATGCCTATGTTCGCGGCCCTGCCCGCGCCGAACATGACCGCATCATCGACGAGGCCGAAGCGCTCGGCGTATTCGGCGTTCCCAGCATGGTGTTCAACGGCGAATTGTTCTGGGGCGGCGACCGCATCGACATGCTGATCGAGCGGATCAAGCAGCCGGAGACGATTGCGATCGCGCTTGGCAGCCGGCATCGGACGTAGGCGCCGACCGTTTCGAATCTGCCTATCGTCGCGGATCGATCAGCCTCCGTTCAGGATCGCCCAGCACCCGGTGCGTTCCAGCACGGGTTTCAACGCCGCGCGCTCGCCGGCATCGAGCGCAGTAAACTTCTCGCGCAGCTGCCGCAGGCATTTGACCTGATATTTGAACGGCGCCAGTGCATAGGGCAGTCCCCAGACGTTGATCTCGAGCCGCTCGAGGCCGTTCGCGAATGCATCCGCATTGGCCTCAAGGAACGGCAGATAGAGCTCGCCGGCGATCCGCAGCAGCGCCTCCGCGAACCCGCCAAGCGCCTGCTCACGAGGATACCAGCTGCCCTCGACACCTGACGCGTCATCGAGCCGCCGCACCCAGTGATCGGTGAACGGCGCACGTTCCCGCATGATCCGCATCGGGGTCGGGTCGGTCGCCATCTCGCTGAGCTGGCCGAACCAGGCAAAATCCGCCAGCGACGGCCGGCTGCCGAACAGATAATTCGTCATGCCGACATGCGGCTCGAACGCCGCAAGCGTCCGCCGGTAACTCTCTTCCAGCAGCGGCCTGTTCTCATCCGTCGCGCCGAGAACGACCATGCGCGAAATCTGCCGCAGACGGAACTCCTCGATCTCGTCGCGGCTGCCGGCCTCGGCCTCCGACGTCGACCATTCCTCGCCGGCCCAGCGCGAGACATAGGCCTGATCTTCCGGATCCCACCAGCGATAGAGAAACAACGGCTTCACCGCCCATTCGTCGGCGAGGTCCTCGAGCAGATCGCAGATGAAAGCGATGGCCCTGTCTTCCGGGATCACCGACCGTCCCTGATGGCGCGCCTCCAGATCATAAGCCAGTGTCGTGGTCTCGCCGCGATAGCTGCCGTCGGGATATTGCAGCACCGGGATCAGCATCGGCTTCAGATGCGCGGTTGCCTCGCGCAAGGCCTTGGTCATGATCACCCAATCGTGCGGAATCCGCCGGTAGCGCATCAGCGCGCGCAGCTTGATCGCATAGGGCGAGGCGGTCGAGCCGATAGCGATAGCGGTTTTCCGTCATGACGATTGCTCCGAAAACGCCGGATTGCCGTACGGGTAGAACCGCGCGAGATCGACGTTTTTGTACGGCAGCTTGTCGAGACGCGTCGTGCCGAGGAACGGCTGCTCGGGCTCGACCAGGAGGATCGTGCTGGCAAAGCCGTTGTCGTCAAAACCGCGCCGGAAATGGACCCGCGACTTGATCGCCATCACGTCAAAGGTGCCGATGTCGGGCACCAGCGCCTTGAGCGAAAACGGCTCCATGACCTGCACCAGGTAGGTGGACAGGATCAGCACATTGTTGCGGCCGAAGCGCACGCAGACCCAGAACTGCCCGTAGCCCTCGCCCGCAGCCGAGATGGTGCCCTGAATCCGAACCGGATCGCCCGCCGACTCGTCGGCAAGGCCGCCGATCTCTATGTCGAAGGCATCGCCGGCCTTCGCGCCGGCGGCCTTGAGGCTTGCCGTCGCCCTCGCGTCGGCAATGGTTGCGATGACAGTGTTGGCGAGGTCCTGCGCGATGATCTCACGCAGCAGCCAGGTCGCCGACCCCGACCGGTCGCTGTGATCGGCCAGCACCACCGGCGTGTTGCCAGCGGCGACGGCCTGCTTGGCCAGCGCGACGCCCTCGGCGATGCTGTACAGCCTGGTCGATTGCAGCAAGGCTTCGCGCAGCCGCCAGATCGTGCCGGCGAGATCGCGCGCGACCTGCTCGGCGAGCTTTGGATTGTCGTTGGTCAGAACCTGAACGGTCATGCCGACATCGGGAACGTCCGCGAACGGGAAGCCGAAGAAGATGTTGACGTAGACGTCGACCTCGCGGGCCTCCCAGACCAGCGCGCGCTGCACGAGATCCATCCAAGGCCGCGCCCCGGTCCATTGCAGCACGGTGGGCGAGATCACGGGAACCTTGATCGTTCTGTGCGTCGGCTTGTAGGCGCCGCGGATCGCCCGCACCAGCATGCGTGCCGCGCGCTCACCCTGCAGATGCGCGTCATAATGCGGGAAATATTTGACCGCGAACGCCATGTCCGCCTGCTCGAGGAACGCCTCGTCCTCATTGCCGTGCGGATCGAACGTCGCCGCAATGAAGGCGGAGCGGCCGACCACTTCGCGGACCTGCCGCGCCAGATCGGCCTCCGGCCGCGGCACGTCGCGCACGGCCATCGCGCCGTGCAGGCACAGATAGACGCCGTCGAACGGGCCCTCTTCCTTCAGCCCGTCGATCATCTTGCCGGCAAAGGTGCGATAGGCTTCCTGGGTGATCCAGCCAGACCCGGTGTAGGTCTTCGGCCAGAGCGGGGATTCGATGCCGACCAGCTCGACCTCGGAGAACTCGCGTGCCACCTGCACGAAGCCGCCCATATAGTTCTTGGGATCGAACTGCAGCAGCGCCTCGCCTTTGGCCGGCGAGCCCGGATAGATGAAGTCGTCGAGCGTGGTCTCGTTCGGCAGGAACGAGACGGTTTCGTGGGAGAAATGCAAGACGGCGATACGTATCTTGCGATCGCTCATTTTGGTGCGCCTCGGCTGTTTTCCGCATTGTGGCATTGAAGGCGCGGCGCGCCAATCCGCATTCGGTTTTTGCCCGCCAGCCCTGCAAATACACAGACGCGCCAAAGCTTGCCGCCGCGCGGATTCTGCTATGGTCCGCCGCAACAATCGGGCCCCGGCCCCGCAGATATCTCGAGGAGAGAACGCCATGAATCCCCCCGTCAGCTCGCCCGCGATCAAGGTCGTCAAATCCGTCCGCGAGCAGGTGAGCGCCGAGGAGTGGCAGGCCCGCGTAGATCTTGCCGCCTGTTATCGGCTCACGGCGATGTACGGCATGACCGAGATGATCGCGAACCACATCTCCTGCCGCGTGCCCGGCACCGCCAACCAGTTCCTGATCAATGCCTACGGCATGCTGTACGAGGAGATCGACGCCTCCAGCCTGATCAAGGTCGACGTCGAAGGCAACACGCTGCTCAACGCAACCGACTATGACGTCAATGTCGCGGGCTTCGTCATTCATAGCGCCATCCACATGGCCAAGCACGACATGGATTGCGTCGCGCACACCCATACCCCGGCCGGCATGGCGGTCTCCGCGATGGAATGCGGCCTGCTGCCCCTGGCGCAGACCTCGATGCGCTTCCTGCACATCGCCTATCACGACTTCGAGGGCATCGCCGACAATGTCGACGAGCGCGAACGCCTGGTCCGCGACCTCGGCGACAACGAGGCGATGATCCTGCGCAACCATGGCCTGCTGGTTGTCGGCCGCACCGTGCCCGCCGCCTTCAACGTGCTGTTCCGCCTCGAGCGCGCCTGCCAGACCCAGGTGATGGCGCTGTCCTGCAACACCAAGCTGATCTATCCGCCGCAAAATATCCTCGAAGACACCTATGAGCGGATGCTGCCGAAGCCCGGCCGCGCTGCCCGCAACGGCGAACTCGCCTGGCCCGCGCTGCTGCGCAAGCTCGACCGGGCGGATCCGTCGTATCGGGATTGAGAGCGAAAGCCGGCGCAGGCTTTCTCCATTCGTCGTCCCGGCGAAAGCCGGCAACTGTTATGTTGGTTTGGTCTGTAGGTACGGCTTTCGGTCTCGCATCATGGCATTGAGGACCGTCAGCAGCTTCCTGGCGACGGCGATGAGGGCGAGTTTGGCTGG
>NZ_JASAUT010000042.1:0-67173 GCF_029952935.1 Bradyrhizobium sp. Mp19
ACGGCGTCAAGCGCCAAGGACCCAACGGCTTCCCGCCCACCCTCATCCTGACAGACTTCCAAGACACAGGGACCCATTACCCCGGCTGTTTATGTGGTGCGACGCTGGGGCAACATTCCACGCAACGGCAAATATTAGTGGTTATGGGTCCCGGCCTTCGCCGGGACGACGGTACTAGCCGCGTTTTCTCATCCCTGCCCCGGCGCCTCGTCGCAAGCCTGCCTCCCTCGACCTGCGTAAGCTCTCCCTCGCGAACAAAACAAAAAAGCCACAGGGAGGCTCACGATGATCTGGAAGGCCGTCACGGCAGCCGTCGCGCTTGCGCTCGCGACGCAGGTACACGCCGCCGAGAAGAAATATGGCACGGGTGCCAGCGACACCGAGATCAAGCTCGGACAGACCTCGCCGTTCTCCGGCGCGGCGTCGGCCTACAGCGTGATCGCGAAGACGCAGGCCGCCTACTTCAGGATGATCAACGACCAGGGCGGCGTGAACGGGCGCAAGATCAATCTGATCACGCTCGACGACGGCTACTCGCCACCGAAAACGGTGGAGCAGACCCGCAAGCTGGTCGAGCAGGAGGAAGTCGCCGCGATCCTCAATCCGCTGGGCACGCCGACGGGTTTAGCCGTGCGCAAATATCTCAACGACAAGAAAGTGCCGCAGCTATTCGTCGGCGCCGGCGCCACGCTGTGGGGCGACTATCAGCATTATCCGTGGACGATCGGCTTTCAGCCGTCGTACCAGGCCGAGACCGCGGTCTACGCAAAATATGTGCTGACCAACAAGCCGGACGCGAAGATCGCGCTGTTCTACCAGAACGACGACGCCGGCAAGGATTACGGCAACGGCTTCAAGAAGGGGCTTGGGCCGGAGAACACCGCCAAGATGGTGGTGGCGGAGACGACCTATGAATCGACCGATCCGACGGTCGACAGCCAGATCGTGAAGCTGAAATCCTCCGGCGCCAACGTGCTGTTCATGCACGCGATCCCCAAGCAGGCGGCGCAGGCGATCAAGAAAATCGGCGAGATCGGCTGGAAGCCGGACCTGTTCTTCCTCGCGGCGACCTCGACCTCGGTGTCCTCGGTGCTGAAGCCGGCCGGCTTCGAATACTCCAGGGACATCATCTCGTCCTACTCGCTGAAGGATCCGAACGATCCGCAGTGGAAAGCGGATCCGGACGTGATCGCCTGGCAGGACTTCATGAAGAAGTATTTTCCGGACGGCAATCTGCAGGACCAGCTGATCGTCTACGGCTATGTGGTGGCGGAGGCGACGGTGCAGGTGCTGAAGCAATGCGGCGACGACCTCACCCATGAGAACATCATGAAGCAGGCCGCCAATCTCGACATCGCGCTGCCGATGTTCCTGCCCGGCATCAAGGTGAAGACCTCGCCGACCGACTACTTCCCGGTCGAAGCGATGCGACTGCAGAAGTTCAACGGCGAGACCTGGCAGCTGTTCGGCGACACGATCGGGAATGATTGAGAGGGAGTTGAACGCAAAACTATCCACACCAAGATTGTCGTCCCTGCGAAAGCAGGGACCCATAACCACGAATGTTCGTGTGGCACGATGCTGGGGCCGCAGCCCGCTGCAACAACAGGCCGCGGTGGTTATGGGTCCCGGCTCGCGCGGAGCCTGTAATCGGGCGGCGCTTTGCGCCGACCCGTTGGCTTGGCCGGGACGACGGGGAGGTTAGACTCCCCGTCGCCAACAACGGCCGGTGCGACGAGGAGGCTACGCCCCCCGCTCCAGCAACACCTTGAAATCCGCCCGCGCACGCTGTGCCTCGGCGCGTGCCGCCTCCGAGGCGTCGCCAAGACCGAAATAGCCGTGAATGAGACCTTCGCCGGAATGATACGCGACCGGCACGCCGGCCGCCTGCAACGCCTTGGCATAGGCGTGGCCCTCGTCACGCAGCGGGTCGAACCAGGCTGTCGTGACGACCGCCGGCGCGACACCGGCAAGGCTCTTCGCGCGCAGCGGCGAGACGCGCCAGTCGGCGCCCTCCGCCTTGTCGGCGAGATAGTGCCCGCAGAACCACTGCATCGTCGCCCGCGTCAGGAAGTAGCCGTCCGCATTCTCGGCGCGTGACGGAAATTTGGCGTTCTCGCCCGCATCGGAGAAATTGCCGACCACATCGGTGACGGGATAGACCAGCAATTGCCCGGCGAGCCTGATGCCGGCGTCGCGGCAGGCGAGCGCGGTGGCGGCGGCGAGATTGCCGCCCGCGGAATCGCCGGCGACGCCGACGCGGGAAAGATCGCCGCCGAATTCGTCGATGCGCGCGACCACGTCGCGGATCGCGGCGAACGCGTCCTCGAAGGCGCCAGGAAAGCGCGTCTCCGGCGGGCGGCGGTAATCGACCGAGATCACCACAGCGCCGGTGTCGATCACGAGGTTGCGGGCCTGGCGATCATGGGTCTCGAGATCGCCGGCGACCCAGCCGCCGCCATGGAAGAAAATCACGGTCGGCGCCGTGCCGCGGCCGTTGCGATAGAGCCGCGCGCCGAGCTTGCCGGCGGCGCCCGCGACCGCGATATCGCGCGCCACGTCGACGGGCGGCGGCGGTACCGCCTTGCGCGCCTCGGCCAGCGCGCGGAGCGAATCGCGGCAGCTCTGCGGCGTCATGGTTTCGGGATCGCGCAGCGGCAGCAGCGGGATGATCTTCTCAATAACGGGGTCGAGCGGAAGCGGCATGGGAGTCCTTCAGTGTGGTGTGAATGGGATTGCAGCAGACGCCAATCTTGCCTCGCCCCGCTTGCGGGGAGAGGTCGGCGCGCAGCGCCGGGTGAGGGGGAATCTCGACGGGTCGAATGCGCGGACGGAGCCCCTCACCCCAACCCTCTCCCCGCAAGAGCGGGGAGAGGGAGAAGAAAACAGCAGGTGAGATGATCTCGTCAAAACTCTACCTGCTTGGAAAGCGTGCCGGCCTCGATCGCGGATATCTGCAGCGCGATGAAGCGGCTGTAGATGCGGGCCTGCGAGAACGCGCCGCCGGCGAACCAGAGGCCGGGCTGCGGCGTGCGCGTCCACATGTTGCGCAGTTCCTGGGTCGCATCGTCAAAGCCCCAGACCCGGCCGACGCGCCCGGCGACGTCCTCGCCGAACAATCTGCCGACCAGATGGTCCGGGCCCTTGTAGCCGGTGGCGAGCACGAACAGCTCGGCGGCGAGCGAGGTGCCGTCCTTCAGCGCAAGGCCGGTGGCGGTGATATCAGCGATGTCGGCAGCCTGGATCAGGCGGATCCTGCCGTCGGCGATCAGCTCGGAGCAGCCGACATTGAAGTAGTAGCCGCCGCCGCGGGAGCGGAATTTCAGCGGCCAGCCGGTGCCGTCCTCGCCGAATTCGAGCCGGAAGCCGGCGCGCTCCAGCCGCGACAGCAGCGGCGCATCGAGCCGCTTCACCTCGTCGGTGATGATCCGGTGCGCGATCTTCATGACCGGCAGCGGCACGCCGGAATTGAGGATGTCGCGCACCTCGATCGGCGGGCCGTCGCCGAGATAGGTCTTGTCGTAGAGCTGCGCCGGCTCGACATTGACCACCATGGTCGGGCTGCGCTGCACCATGGTGACGTCGGCGCCGGCGGCGTGCAGCTCCTGGCAGATGTCATGTGCGCTGGTGCCGGTGCCGAACACGACGACCGAGCGCCCTGCCCATTCGCGCCCGGCCGCGAACGCGCTGGAGTGCAGCACCTTACCTTCGAAATTCTCGATGCCCTCGATCCTGGGGACGTTCGGCGTGCCGCTGACGCTGGTCGCGAGCACGATGTGCTTCGGATGCAGCGTGCGCGGGCCGCTGGTCCGTTGCAGCGTCACCGTCCAGCGTTGCGCCCTATCGTCATAGCGCGCGCCCTCGAACGACGTCTCGGTCCAGAAGTCGAGCTCCATGATGTCGACATAGCTCTCCAGCCAGTTCGCGATCTTGTCCTTCGGGATGTAGTCCGGAAAGCTCGGCGGAAACGGCAGATAGCGAAACAGATTGACCGGCGTCTTGTTGTGCAGCTTGAGGCCGCGATAGCGCAGCCGCCAATTGTCGCCGATGCGCCGCTCGCGATCGACGATCAGGGCATCGAGCCCGATCCGCTTGCACTCGACCGCGGCCGCGATGCCGGCATGGCCGCCGCCGACGATCAGCACGTCGGGCTCGCGGTCGGCATACGCGCGCGAGGCCTGCCGCTGCTCCAGCCAGTCGGGTGCGGCGAAATCGCGCGCGTGGGATTGCTCGGCGGCGCGGTCGGCGCGCGCCTCGCAGATGCGGTTGAAGTCGAGCATCGTGGAGAACGTCCACGCCGCGGAATTTCCGCCCCTCTCATGCAGCAGGCGGACCGCGCCGCTGCCGGGACCATTCGACGTGTCGAAGGTGAAGACGGCCTCGATCGCCTCGCGCCCGGCCACCACGGCCCGCCGCGGTATCAAGGCACGGTCATCGAGACGAAATCCGCTCGCGCCGACCGCTTCTGCGCGCGCAAGCAGCTCGGCCACGACGCGCTGCCGTCCGCTGAAGGTCGCAAACTGCCAGGAGATGCCGAAGATATTGCGCCAGTGGCTCTCGGGCGCAAACAGCGCGGCGAGAGCATCAGCGGAGCGGCTCGCGAACGCCGCATCCAGCGCGCCGATCCATCGTTCGGCTATGAGCTCGGGCGCGTCCTCTGTAGCCGGGTTCAGTCTGTCCAGCATGATCGTGCTTTCTCGGGAGCAGTTGCCGTCTATCTGACAACATGCTCCCGAAAAGCACAACCATCATGCCAAGACTCATGCAACGTGTTGCGCGAGCTGCGCCGGCTCGGCCTCGCCCTCATCGCCGGCGGGCTCGGCCTGCGGCGCAGGCGCAACCGCGAGTTCCTTGGCCAATGCGGTGGCGCCGACATAGTCGGTCTTGCCGGTGCCGAGCAGCGGCACCTTGTCGACGACGCGGATATCGGCCGGCACTGCGAGCTCGGAGGCACCGACGCTCTTGGCCTGGCGCTGCATCGCGGCGCGGTCGGCATCCTTCTGCGTGGTGAGCAGCACGATGCGTTCGCCCTTGCGCTGATCGGGCAGCGTGACCGCAACCGACATTGCCTGCGGCCAGATCGCAGCCGCGATCGCCTCCACCGCCGACAGCGAAACCATCTCGCCGGCGATCTTGGCAAAGCGCTTGGCACGGCCCTTGATCGCGATGAAGCCCTGCGCGTCGACCGAGACGATGTCGCCGGTGTCGTGCCAGCCTTCAGGCAGCGGCTCCAGCACGCCGGGATTCTCGGCACGGAGATAGCCGAGCATCACGTTCGGGCCCTTCACCGACAGCCGGCCGCCTTCCTCGATGCCGGGGACCGGATCGAGGCGGTACTGCATCAGCGGCGAGATCCGGCCGACGGTGCCCTGGCGGTTGGCCATCGGCGTGTTCATCGCCAGCACCGGCGCAGTCTCGGTGACGCCGTAGCCTTCGAGAATGCGGATGCCGTAGCGCTCCATGTAGACCTGCCGCGTGCGCTCCTTCACCGCCTCCGCACCGGCGATGACGAGCCGTAGCGTGCGGAAGTCATAGGCATGCGCCGAGCGGGCGTAGCCGGTGAGGAAGGTGTCGGTGCCGAACAGGATCGTCGCGCCGGTCTGGTAGATCAGCTCGGGCACGATCCGGTAATGCAGCGGCGACGGATACATGAAGATCGGGATGCCGCCGAGGATCGGCATCATCATGCCACCGGTCAAACCAAACGAGTGGAACACCGGCAGCACGTTGAACACCTTGTCGTTGGCATTGGCATCGACCCGCGCCAGCGCCTGTGCCGCGTTGGCGAGGATGTTGCGATGGGACAGCACGACGCCCTTCGGCGTGCCTTCCGAACCCGAGGTAAACAGGATGACCGCGGGATCGTTGGCCTTGCGGGCGACGCGCGGCGCGATGCCGGCGCGGAAGCCCGCGACCTTGTCGGCAAGGCCGATGCCGGCCCTGACATCCTCGAGATAGACGACGCGCGCCTGGCCGGCGAGCGCCCCGATCAGCTTGTCGAGCTTGCCCTTCTCGATGAAGGCTTGCGAGGTCAGCACGGTCTTCACCTGCGCCGCCTTCATCGCCGCCAGCACGTTGACCGGACCGGCCGAGAAGTTCAGCATCGCCGGCACGCGGCCGATGGTCTGCAGCGCCATGAACACGACGGCGACGCCGGCCGAGTTCGGCAGCAGCACGCCGACATTCTCGCCGACTGCGGTGCCCTGCTCGAGCTTGCGGCTCAGCACCTGGGCGCCAAGGATCAGCTTGCGATAGGTCAGCTTGGTGCCGAGCGCGTCCTCGATGATCGGCTTGCCGGTGTCGCGGTCGCGATAGGCATGGCCGAGGCCCTCGAACAGCGTGTGGTCGAGCATCGCGTTCTGGACCATGGCGTTGATCATCACGTCCTGCAGCGCGGCGCCGGCGGCATTGCGGCGCGCCTTACCCCTCAGCGACTGGTCGACTGGCAGCTTCACCGGCGGCAGGATCGAGATCGTCACCTTGGGGAACCAGGAGCGCTTGATCTCGCCATTCTTGAGATAGCTGAGATGCGAGCGCTGCGCGCCCTCGATGCGGACCGGGACGACCACCGCATCGGCCTTGTCGGCGATCATCGCGGTGCCGTCATAGACCTTCATCAACGAACCGGAGACCGTGATGCGCCCTTCCGGGAAGATCACCACCGGCTCGCCGGCGGCGACCAGCTTGATCAAGTCGCGCGCGGCCAGCGGCTTCGACGGATCCATCGTGTAGTGCTTGATCATCTTCAGGAACGGCTTGGCCCACCACGCCTTGGAGATGCCGGTGTCGACCGCGAAGCTCGCGTCGATCGGCAAGGTGGCGTGCAGCAGCGGGCCGTCGACCAGGCTGACATGGTTGGGCGCGATCAGCATCCGCGTGCCCGATGGCGGCAGGTTCTCCATGCCACGCACCTCGACGCGGAACAGCGCCCGGAACAGCAGCGCGCCGAAGTCGCGCACGCCTTCCTTGCCCCACTTGCTCAGCACGAACCAGACGGTGCCGAAGCTCGCGACGGCCAGGCCGAAGAAGATCCAGGCGATCGGCAGGCCGATATATTGCAGGGCGCCGACGAACACCGCGCCGCCAACCATGAAGCCGGCCTGCAGGATGTTGCCGGCGGCGATGATGCGGGCACGCTCTGACGGTGCGGTCCAGGCCTGCACGGCGGCAAATGACGGCACCACGAACAGGCCGCCGCCGAAGGCGAACAGGAAGAAGTCGGCCAGCATGCGGAAGCCGCCGAACGAGGTCGCGAACGCAGCCGCGGTGACATCTTTGCCGAGTGAGGTGGTGGCGATCGCCCAGGCGAGATCGAGGCCGATCACGCCCATCACGATGGCGCCGATCGGCACCAGCGCGAGATTCGGGCGGACATGGCTCAGCTGCGCGGCGAACAGCGAGCCGGCGGCGATGCCGATCGCGAACACGGCGAGGCACAGCGTGACCACGCCCTCGGTGCCGCCGACGCCCTCCTTGATCAGCGCGGGCAGCAGCGACAGCACGATCGCACCGACCATCCAGAACCAGGACACGATCACCATGCCGTCCCACAGCCGCGGCTCGGCATAGAGCGACTTCAACAGGCGCACGGTCGAGGTCCAGGGATTTTTGGTGATCGGCAGATCGGGCGCGGACGGCTGCGTCACCGGGATGCGCGATGCAAACGCCCAGGACAGCACCGACAGGCCGACCACGGCGGCACAGATCCAGCCCATGTGGCTAGCGCCGGCGACGAACATGCCACCCGCGATGGTGCCGATCAGGATCGCCATGAAGGTTGCGCCCTCGACCAGCGCGTTGCCGGTCGCGAGTTCGGACACCGACAGCTGGTCGGGCAGAACGGCATATTTCACCGGGCCGAACAGCGCGGCGACGATGCCGAACAGCGCCAGCGCGATGAACAGCAGCGGGATCGAATGGGTGAAGAAGCCGGCGGCGGCAAAGGCCGCGGCGAAGATCTCGAAGAACTTCAGCCGGCGGGCGACGACGGACTTGATGTAGCGGTCGGCGAGCTCGCCGCCGAGCGCCGACAGCACGAAGAACGGAGCGATGAACACCGCCCCCGCGAGCTGGACCAGCGCCGGCCCCTGCTCGTTGGCGACGCCATACAGCAGCATGATGACGAGCGCGTTCTTCAGCACGTTGTCGTTCAACGCCGAGCAGAACTGCGACCAGAACAGCGGCGCGAAGCGGCGGGACGTCATCAATTCCTTGATCATGACCGGTTCCTTGGGTTAGCGCGCACGGCGCTGGCAGGTCTGCGAATTCGGGTGGCAGAGAATGGTGAGCGTGGAGAAAATGACGGAGATGCCGCAGCCTTTAGTCTTTTCCGCAACGTATCGGTTCGAACCGGCGCAAAATCGGTCGCACCGGGACGTCGCGACATTGCCCGCCAGAGATGTACGAGACCTTATCCAGACCTGGGGTTGATCGACGCCGGACGGGCTCGAAGAGGACATGGTGAGCGCTTTGTTGAGGTTTCGCCGACAATTGCCGGGGGCCGCTTCAGGTCAGTTCACTCAAGCCGCGGAACGGCGACCATCGGCAGTTGCGCGACTTGCAGCGGCCACCGCTCGCAGCCGCTTGGCGCGGCGCGCGCCGATCCGCGCGCCGCTGCTCCAGGACGCCTGCGACGTCGCAGGCACGGGCGATCCGCTCGATCGGCGCGGTCGCCAGATTGAGGACGGCGCGGCCAAAGCCATTCACGAGCTCGATCGCGTCATCGACAAGGGTGGTGGTCAATTGAAGTGCTAGGGTCTGCATCTGAGTGGCCTCCTATGCCAACTTGAGCAACGCTCAAATTAGTAGTACGAAAATGAACATTGTTCAAGAAGAATCGCGACGGGATCGAAAAAAACTTCAGCGGCGGGCCCTGCTGATCGAGATTGCGCGCCGGTCAATCGCCACTAAAGGATTGAGATCACTCAAGGTTCGCGATGTCGCCGAGGCCGCCAGCTGCTCCATCGGGAGTGTCTATAATGAGTTCGGCGACTTCGACGGGTTGATCCTGACTGTGAACCGGGAGACCGTTCACGCCCTGACCATGCAACTCAAGGCGGTCCCGTCCGACGATCCCCTGCGCCAGCTGCACGGGCTTGCCGACGCCTATCTCGGCTTCGCCACCGAACACGCCAATCTGCTGCGCTCGCTGTTCGAGCACCGGATGGAGGACGACCGGCCGTTTCCGGAAGACATTCTCACGATGGTGATGGACGCGTTCGCGCTGATGCATCCGCCGCTGGTGCGGCTGCTGCCCGATCGCGATCCCGGCGACATCGCGCTGCTGTCGCGGATGATGTTCTCCGCGGTCCACGGCATCATCTCGCTCGGCCTCGAGGAGCGCATGGTCGCGGTGCCGCCGGAAATGCTGCGCGAGCGGCTCGCGCAGTTCGTCGACACGCATCTGGCCGGATTGGGCGTCACGCGCGACGCGTAGCTGCGCGCGCAGACGCGATCGCGGCCGACGATCCGCACGGCGACATGCCGTCATCACGAACGATGCGATCAGGTTTGATTGCGGGCGACGTGCCCTGGGTGGGCAAGGGTCCAGAGCGGTTCGAGGAACACGATACTGGTACCTCCCTCGCGGAAGACGAGCTTGAACTCGATCCGTCCATCCGCGGTGATCGAGGCAGAATGCAGTCCCGTATTGCCGTCATAGCGCAAGACGTCGTCGAGGACATATCCGGTGAAGCCGCCGGAAAAGCCGGGTCCGGGTACACGGCTGTGCGGCATCGCCGGCCCGTTCACGAGATAGCCGGTCGCGACACCGTCCCGATCGACATTGGTGACGATCATCATGAATTGGCGGTGCGAATTGATCCATCCCTCATCGCTCACCCACACGCCGAGAAAGCGACGGACATTGTCCGGCACATCGCTTGTCGGCGCGCGAACGCGATAGGCGGGAAGCGGCAGTTGCTTCTCGGCGGCCAGCGCGGTGATCCGCTCGACATCCTGATCCGGCACGATGCCGTGATCCTGCGGCACAAGCCAGTGCGCCAATTCCGCCAGGGGATGCCACATCCCGTTGGCGATCGGCGGCGCGGATGCGAGTGATGCGAAGGCGATCACCGACAGGCCGGCGATCAGCAACCATCGGGGAAGTGCGGCCAAGCGCGCTGCAATGCCGCGGGGCGCGGACATCCGGCGCGAGACGTTCTGCGATCCATGATCGTGCGCCGGCTGCACCGGCCTGGCGTCGAGGCGATAGCCGCGGCGAGACACCGTCTTGATGATGCGGTGGTCATCATCGCGCAGCTTCAGGCGCAGCTCGCGGATGCATTGGACGAGCGAGTCGTCCGAAACCGCGACGTTACCCCAGACCGCCTCGTGCAGATCCTGCTTGGATGCCAGCCGCCCGGCATTGCCGGCGAGATAGCCGAGCACCGCGAATGATTTCGGCCTGAGATCGAGATCGACGCCATCCACGCGGGCTACGCCGCGGGCGAGATCAAGCTCAAAGGAATCAAATATCAAAACGGAATCAGTCGCCGGGTCCATAGAGGTCACTCCATGCCCACAGACGGCACCAATCGGGAAAATTTAGCAGGAAATTCGCCGTTCTGTCACTTCTTCATCAGGACTTCCGTGCCGCGAAGCCGATAGTCGCGGATAGCCCGGCATCATTTCCGGGCTCACGGGAGGTTGGCCATGTCGAGCACCCGGTTTGCCATATTGGTCGGGGCTGTTCTGGCGCTTGCGGCGGTGCGACCGGGACACACCCAGACGCAGGACGTCGTAAGGGTCGGGCTGGTGATGCCATTGACCGGCGTCCTGGGGCCGGTCGGGAAACAGGCGGTCGCCGGGGCGCGGCTCTACATGGCGCAACACGGCGACATGGTCGCCGGCCGCAAGATCGAATTGATCGTCCGGGACGATGCCAGCGTGCCCGACAATGCCAAGCGCATTGCGCAGGAGCTGATCGTCAACGACGCGGTCGCGATCCTCGGCGGCGGGCTGACGCCGAGCGTGCTGGCACTCGCGCCGCTGGCCAATGAGAGCAAGACGGCAACCGTCGTCATGGTATCGGGCACCTCGATCGTGACCGAACGGTCGCCTTACTTCGTGCGCACCAGCTGGACGCACGCGCAGCAGGCCAGCGTGCTGGCGGATTGGGCGGCGCGGAACGGATCGAAACGGGCCACCATCATCGCGTCCGATTGGGCACCCGGGCGCGAAGCCGCCGGCGTATTTTCGGCGAGCTTCACCGTGGCCGGTGGAACGATCGTCGAAGCGCTGAAAGTGCCGTTGGCCAACCCCGATTTCGCGCCGTTCCTGCAGCGCGCGCGGGATGGCAATCCCGACACCCTGTTCATTTTTGTCCCGACAAGCCAGGCCGGTATCCTGGCCAAGCAGTTCGTCGAGCGCGGGCTCGACAAGAGCGGGATCAAGCTGATCGGCCCCGGCGACATCGCCGACGACGAGGACCTGCCGGGTATGAGCGATGCGATGATCGGCATGATCACGGCGGGGTTCTACTCCGCCGCGCATCCATCGGACCTGAACCGCGACTATGTCGCCGCCTTCCGCAAGGCCAACGCGAATGTTCGACCGAACTTCATCAGCGTCAGCGCCTATGACGGCATGCATCTGATTTACGAGGCGCTGAAGGTGACCGGCGGCAAGACCAATGGCGATGCGTTGGTCGACGCCATGAAGGGCATGGCCTGGGAAAGCCCGCGCGGCCCGATGTCGATCGACCCGAAGACGCGCGAGGTCGTCCACGACATCTACATTCGCAAGGTCGAGAAGGTCGGCGGCGAGCTCTACAGCGTCGAGCAGGAGACGTTCAAGGCGGTCAAGGATCCCACCAAGGTCGCGAACAGATAAGGGAGGCGGAGTAGCAGCTGATCCGGCGCGGCGTAGCCTTTGTGGTGTCCCGGCATAGCGGGTGACGGCCGACACCCGACTTGCGTCCAGACCGTTCCCCCTCCCACACGACCGATTTCGAGCCAGGAAACCAGCCTCGTCCAGCACCAGTTCGATGCCTCACGCGCGCGCCCGCGCGATCGTACCGCCGACGATCTGCATCGCAACGCCGAGCACCCAGCCCGCCATGATAGCCGCGGTCCAGCCGATGTCCGGCTCGCTGCGCAGCACGACGACGCCAACCGAGAAGAAGGCGACCATCGTCGCGAGGAAGGTCCCAATCGCGCCGAGCAGCTCCGCCGCGTCGATCTTGCGCATCGACGCCGTATCTTTCGGATGGAACAGCTTGGGGGGCGTATCGATGCCGAGATAGAAGCCGATCGCGCCGCCCAGCATCATGATGAGCAGGAACGCCTGCGAGGTCAGCGCCGAGACGCTCGAGCCGACATGGATGGCGACAAACAGACCGCTTGCAGCTCCCGCCAAAGCAAGACCGAAGCGCTCAAGGACATGGGCAAATTTTCTGACGTGGCTGCGCATCGCTATGCCTCATCAATGAATTGCGCCGCGATTAGGCTAGGCCTTTTCGCAGCAACGCGAAAGCCGTCACCTCTCACATGGCCGCGACCACGTGACGCTTTGTGCGCCAGTTCACACCTATCGCGGCATGGAATGATTAAAGAGCGATCAAAGGTAGCAATCGATCCGGTCCCTGCTACGCTGCGTCATCCGCTTCATTCGTTTCAGCGAGCGTCTTTCAATGCCGAGTCCGAAGATCATTATTCTGTCCGATGGCACCGGCAACGCCGCTTCCAGCGTCTGGCGCACCAATGTCTGGCGGATATTCCAGTCGCTCGATTTGCAGGGCAATACGCAGGCCGCCAAGTATGACGACGGCGTCGGCACGTCGAAATTCATTCCGCTTGCTCTGCTCGGCGGCGCCTTCGGTTACGGTCTCAAGCGCAATATCCTCGACGCCTACAAGTTCATCTGCCGGAACTACGACCACGAGAACGATTCGAAGATCTACCTGTTCGGATTCAGCCGCGGCGCATTCACCGTGCGCACGCTCGCCGCACTCATCCTCGATCAGGGCCTGATCGTCGCGGACACCGAATCCGAACTGCACGACGGCGCGGTGAAGGCCTATCGCGCATACCGGGCCGAGGGCTACCACTCGATCTGGCGCATCGAGGTGCTGTTCCGCGCATTGCGCGACTATGTCCTCGTGCCGGTGCTGGACCGCCTGCAAGGCAACAAACCTTATGCGGAGATCGCCCGCAAACCGGTCCCTGCGATCGAATTCATCGGCATCTGGGATACCGTCGCGGCGTATGGCCTGCCGATCGACGAGATGACGCGCGGCATCTCGAACTGGGTGTGGCCGCTCGAACTGCCGAACCGGATTCTCAGCCCGAAGGTCAAGTGCGCGCGACACGCGCTTGCGCTCGACGACGAGCGCACGACCTTTCATCCGGTGCTCTGGACCGAGCAGGAGCCGGGACAGCCCGCACCGGCGGTGCCGGCCAGCATCGATGGCGAGCGCCTCGTCCAGGTCTGGTTCGTCGGAATGCATGCCAATGTCGGCGGCGGCTATCCGGACGACGCCGTCGCATTCGTGCCGCTGGCCTGGCTGGTCGACGAAGCCGTCAAGCGCGGCCTCGCATTCAAGAGCGCACCGATTGCCGATCCCGATGCGATCAAGTCGATCAAATCCTCCGAAGACAAGGATGGCCGCCTCTACGATTCGCGGGCGGGCCTCGGCGCGTATTACCGGTACGGTCCGCGCAAGGTCGCCGACCTCTGCAACGATCCCTATGCCGGCGTCAGCGTGCCGGTGCCGAAAATCCACGAGAGCGTGTTCGAGCGGATCGACAGCGGCGCCAATGCCTACGCCCCGATCGGACTTCCGCCGAACTACGTGGTCGTCTCGCGCAGCGGCCAGATCACCCCGCTCGGCGCCAATACGTTTGAGACGCCCGCGGGCGCACCGGCGCGCTATGCCGCGCAGGAGAAGCTATGGAATTACGTCTGGATGCGCCGGATTGCCTACTTCGCCACGCTGGCGGCGTCGCTTCATCTGGCGGCGTTCTGGCTGTTCCACAACCAGCACAAGGAGAACGAATTCAGCTCACCTGTCAGGATGATCTCGGAGCTGGTGCGCTTCGTTCAATCGTTCCTGCCCGATTCCTTTCATTGGTGGACCGATTGGTACGCCGGCAATCCGGAATGGTTCGCCGGCGGCATCATCGCTGTTTTCGCGCTGATGGCGGTGGGCAGTTCGCTCAGCGCAACCATCAGCGACCGGATGCGGATCATCTGGCGCAACCGCACCAACCCTGTGCCGCTCTCCGGCTTCGTGCACAACGCGATCTATCGATTCCGCACCAGTGTGATCTATCAGTGGGTCCTCAATGTCGGAAAGCGGCATGTCGTGCCGTTTGCGCTGACAGCCCTGCTGGTCTGGTTCAGCGCGACGCTGGTCAGCCACTTCCTGTTCAATCTCGCCGATTCGACCGGGGCATTCTGCAAGGGCACTGCAACAGACAAGCTGGTCGCCGTCGACAAGGGCATCCCGCAGGATGCGGCCGACTTCGACACCAGCGCGATCTGCGCGCCGACCGGCCTCAAGGTGCGCACGGGGTTCAAGTACGAGATCGCGATCACGATGTCGGAGCCATGGGAGGACGCCGGCCGCGCCGTGACGCCGATCGGATACCGGACCTCAACCATCGAGAGCGCAAAGCGCTGGCGTGGATACGCCACGATCTTCCTGCGACGGATCCTGTTCCGGCCGTGGTTTCGGCTGATCGCGCGGGCCGGCGAAACCGGGGTCGACGAGTACTTCCTCGACCCCCTGCCGGTGTCGAATACCGACCCGCAGGTCTACAGAGCGAGGTTCACCGCCGATCGCAGCGGCGAGATCTTCCTCTACGTCAACCAGGCCGTCATCGGCCTCCCCTGGGTCTGCGGATGGTTCTACGGCGACCATAAGGGCAAGGCGAAGGTCACGGTGCGATTGCTGTAGGAGGCCGCGACCGGGCTCACGGCATCGCGGCTGAACGGGTGCAACGGTATGATCGATCTGTGATCCTGCCGACAGATCCGGTTGTAAATTATCTGGCATACTCTCCTTGCTAGATCAGCGGCCCGACGCCCGGAATGATCCGACGCAAGGATCGCCGGGCGAGGTTGACGCGCGGACGCGCCAAGGACGCATCACATTCATATCGACCGGATATTTCTCATCAGGGATTTGGAGCATCACCATGATTTCCACAATTCAGGCGTTCCCGACCACCGACGGCATCTTCGTGGTCTGGGAGGTCGCGGCAATGATCCCGGACTGTCTCGGCTTTGCGCTGTATCGTCAGCAGCAGGGCAAAAGCGCAACCGTGGTCGACACCTGGGTCGGGTTCGAGGACCAGGCGCAAGGCCACAAGCCGGGCGAACATCGGCCGAGCACCGAATGGCCGGTGCAGAAGACGAACTGGACCGATTTCCTGGCGCCAACCGACGCGCCGGTCCGCTATGGCGTCGTTCCGGTTCTCAAGGACGGCGCCACCAAGGTGAAGCCCGCCTACAGCGCGCCGGCGCAATGGACCGAATACGTCTCCGCAATGCCCTCGGGCCCGCTGAAGCCCTGGTTCAACCGCGGCACGATCTCGGCGCAATGGCTGTCACGCGCGATTGGCAAGGACAAGAAGCCGGCGCAAACCCTGGAGAAGGCGATCTCGACCAAGGGCAACAAGATCCGCGACTTCCTCAAGGGCCAGCTCGGCGCCCGCCTGCTGGCGCTGTTGGCCGATGCCAAAAAGAGCAAGCGCGACGTCTATCTCGCGCTCTACGAGCTCAACGACCCTGAGCTGATCGCCGCGCTGACCGCGATGAAGGGCAACGCGCACGTCGTGCTTGGGAACAGCACCGGCAAGTCCGACGCCACCGCCAAGGACACCGAGAAGAACGCCACCGTGCTGAAGAAGGCCGGCGTCGACATCGTCCGCCGCAAGATTGCGCCGAGCCGCTACGCCCACAACAAGTTCGCGGTGTTCTGCGACGGCGCGCAGAGGCCGAAGGTGGTCTGGACGGGCAGCACCAACTGGACCCGGACCGGGCTGTGCACCCAGAACAACAACGGGCTCGAGATCAGCGACGACAAGGTCGCGGCGGCCTATCACGACCATTGGACGGCGATCTACGCCGACGGCAGCAAGTCGCCGAAGGCGCTGGCCGTGGCCGGCGATCACGAATGGCCTTTCACCATCGGCGAGTCGAAAATCAGCGTCTGGTTCACGCCCACCACCAAGAGCGGCGACCTCAAGGAAGCCACCAAGATGATCGAGGACACCGAGCATGGCGCGGTGTGCCTGATGCTCAATCCCGGCAACAAAGGCTTGCTCGGCCCGATTCTGGAGAAGGCGCAGGACAAGAAGCTCTATGTGCGCGGGGTGCTCAACAATTTTCCGGCGCAGGGCAAGGACAGTCCGAAGGATCAGCTGCAGCTCTTGGCCGGTGACGGACAGCAGCAGGTCTTCAAGGGCAAGCAGATCGCCGACGTGATCCGGCCGGCCGGCATCGACAAGACCGCGGACTGGTGGGAGCACGAGATCAAGAACACCGGCAAATTCATGATCGCCGTGCACAGCAAGGTGATCGTGCTGGATCCGGCCGGCAAGAACCCGGTGGTCATGACCGGCTCGCACAATTTCTCCGACCGCGCCAGCACCAAGAACGACGACAACCTCATCATCATCAGGGGCGATTCGCAGCTGGCGCTGACCTACGCGGCGCGCATCGTCAGCATCTACGGGCAGTATCGCTGGCAGGCCTGGCGCAACACGCCGGAGGGCCAGAAGGACAAGGGTCTGAAGCGCAGCGACACCTGGCTGAGCAACCGCATCGGCAAGGGCTGGGCGGAGACCGAAACGCGGTTCTGGCTCGGCACCACCTGACGCCGGCGATCCGTCATGACTACGGGGCAGCGTTACCGCTGCCCCGTGCTCCTCATCGTCTCAGGTCGCCGCGCGGCCGACCGAGGCGTCGAGATGCTTCAGCCGTGGCAGCACCTCCTGCTTCAGGAGCCGCAGCGAATTGTGCCAGGCTTCCGGCTTGTGCTTGTAGTCGAAGCCGAACACCAGGAGCACGCCGAAGCCGCCGACCTCCTGGTAGATCTTCTCGATCTTCTCGGTGACGGTCGCCGGCGAGCCGACGATCCAGTTGTTGCGGGCGCAATATTCGACCGTGACATCGCTGTCCGGCACGTCGGGCGAAGCTTTCAAATAATCCTTGAAACCAAAGTGGCCGAGCAGCGGCAGGAAGTACTCGCCCATCATCCGGCCCATCATGTCGCCGGTCGACAGCTTCCATGCTTCCTCGTCGGTGTCGGCGACGAATACCTCGCGCACCATTCGCCAATCCTTGCGACTCGGCGTGCGGCCGGTCTTGGCCGCGCCCGCCTCCACCGAGTCCCAGTGGCTGCCGACATAGGCGGGGTTGAGGTTGAGGCTCATCGGAATGAAGCCGCGCTCGCCGGCGAGCTTCAGCGTGTCCGAATTCTTGGAGAGTCCCGCGACGCCGATCGGCGGATGCGGCGTCTGCTGCGGCTTGATGTGCGGTTTGAGGAAATCGAACATCGTGTCCGGCTTGGTCACGGTCCAGAACTTGCCCTTGTGGGTCCAGGGCGCCGGCTCGGTCCACATCTTCAGGATGATCTCGAGCGCCTCGCGGGTCATGTCGCGGTTCTGTCCTGACATGCCGTCGACATTGAACATCGCCCAGTCGCTCGGCAGGCCGGAGGCCGCGACGCCGAAGTTGAGCCGCCCGTTCGAGAGGTGATCGAGCATCGCGACGCGGTTGGCGAGCTCTGCCGGGTGATGATACGGCAGCAGGAAGCCGCCGGGCCCGATACGGATGTTCCTGGTCTGCAGCAGCGCTTGCGCGATCAGGAGATCGGGCGACGGATGCGGCTCCCAGGGCGCGGTGTGGTGCTCGCCGATCCAGGCTTCCTGATAGCCGAGCTCGTCGAGCCATCGCAGCGTCTGCAGGTCCCAGTCGTGGCCCTCCTTCAATCCGCACTCCGGCGGATGCGACGGCATCGCGAAGTATCCGAGTTCCATGGGTTTCCTCTCTTTGTTCGATGCGTGTCTTCCGCACGCGCTTCGAGAGTACCTGCCCCGGCTGCGGCAGAACAATGGCCTTGTCGCATCCGGCTCGGCCCGGATTTATGCGTAGGGCGTATCCTTCAGCATGATCGCGATACCGGAAAAGCTTCGCTCCATGATCCGCAGGAAGGTCTCGCGTGACGATGCAGCCGACCTGCGGGCTTTGTGCTCGCGAAGCCCTTCCGCATAGGCGACGGTCAGTGCCGTGACCACCATCGACGCGGCGAGCCGGGCATCGGCATCGGCGAGCGGGCGCTTGACGGCTGCCGCCAGCACGCTCGCGAGATCATTGATCAACTCGTCACGCATCTCGCGCGCCCGCGCCGAGAGCGCCGGGCTCTCGGCGACGGTGCGCCAGAATTTCGCCGTTGCATCGGTGAATTTCGCGAACGGATGCACGCGATCCGCCAGGCTGTGCACCAGCTTGCGGAGGGTCGCGATCGGCGCCTCGCCGGCCGGACGCTCGGCAAAGGCGGCCCGCAGCATCTGGCGGCTTTCCTCTTCACGGTCGAAGAACAGGTCTTCCTTGCGTGGAAAGTAATTGAACACCGTCATCCGGGAGACCTCGGCGGCTTCGGCGACTTCGGCCACCGAAACATTGTCGAAGCCGCGTTCCAGGAACAGCCCGGTGGCGACATCCGAGATCGCCTGGCGCGTCGCCTCCTTTTTCCGCTCCCGCAATCCGCCCTGATTTGACATGCGGGAATTTGTACCATACTAAATATTATACTGAGTATAAGTTTATGGTGACGGCGTGACGCGTGAACGAACCGACGTGGTTGTGGTCGGTGCCGGGCCGACCGGACTGCTGCTGGCGATCGAACTGACCCTGGGCGGCGCCGACGTGATCGTGATCGAGCGGCTGGCCGAGCCCGACCAGACCATCAAGGCCGGCGCGATCGGCGCGTTGGCAGGCGAGGCACTGGAGCGCCGCGGCCTCGGCGACGCGATGAATGCGGTCGAACGCGGCATGGCGGACAGCATGTCCAGGCTCATGAAGGGCGCGGGCGATGCGAGCGAACTGCCGTTCAAGAAATTCGGCGGTCACTTCTCAGGCATTTTCCTGATCGACCAGACACGTCAGCGCGAGCCGGACCGGCGGTTGCGCGGTGTCAACCAGCAAGCCCTGGAAAGCATGCTTGCCGAGCGCGCCCGCGCGCTCGGCATCACAATCAGGCGCGGCTGCGAACTGATCGATTTCGAGGATCGTGGCGATTGCATCGTTGCGCGGACCAAGGACACGTCCGGCGATATCGAGCTGCACGCTGCCTATCTGGTCGGCTGCGACGGCGGACGCAGCGCCGTTCGCAAGCGCGCGGGCTTCGCATTCCCCGGCACCGAACCGACCCTCACGGGACACCAGGCCATCGTCGACCTCGATCATCCGGATCGACTTCTGCCAGTCGGCTGGCGGCGAACGCCGGTCGGCATGATGGCGTATGGACCGATTCCCGGCCGGGTGTTCCTGGCCGAGTTCGACGGACCGCCGGCCGATCGCAGCGCGCCGGTCACGCGCGAGGAGATCGAGACCACCCTGCGCCGGATCAGCGGCGCCGACGTTCGCGTCACCGCCGTCAGGACCGCGACGCGCTTCACCGACAATGCGCGGCAGGCCGACAGCTACCGCAGGGGCCGCGTCCTCTTGGCGGGCGATGCGGCGCATGTGCACTCGCCATTCGGCGGACAGGGCCTCAATCTCGGCCTGCTCGATGCGGTCAATCTCGGCTGGAAGCTTGCGGCTGTTGTCTGCGATCGCATGCCTGAAAGCCTGCTCGACAGCTACACGGAAGAGCGGCATCCGATCGCGGCAAAAGTGCTCGCCAACACCCGCGCCCAGGTCGCCTTGATGCGGCCTGATGTCATGACGGACGCCTTGCGCGAGATCGTCGCGGACCTGATGAGCCTCGACGAGGGCACCCGCTACTTCGGCGAGATGATCAGCGGCATCAGGATCCGTTACGATCTCGGCAGCGACCATCCATCGGTCGGCCGGCTGTCCGGCAATTTTGCTCTCGGCGACGGCGGCGCGGAGACAACCCTGTTTGATCAGATGGAGGACGGCAGGGCCGTGCTGGTCGATGCAACTGATGGAGCTGCGTCAGCGATCGCGGCGCGCTGGGACATCTTCGTGCGATGCGTGCCAAGACGCGGCGGCCCTTCGCTGCTGATCCGTCCGGATGCCTGTATCGCCTGGGCGGCGGACGGCGAAGACTTGGCGGGCCTCGACGCCGCGCTGACGCGCTGGTTCGGTGCCCAAACAGGATGAATTGCATCGTCATTCCGGGGCGATGCGCAGCATCGAACCCGGAATCTCGAGATTCCGGGTTCGGTCCTGCGGACCGCCCCGGAATGACAGTGGGTGAACTTACCGCGTCCCGAACGTGGTCTTGCCGAACAGGGCCTTCTGCGTCGAGGGCTGCGAGCGCCAGTATTGCGGCGGCGCGCTCACCTCGCCGCCGAGCTCGGCGGCAGCGTGCCAGCCCCAGCGCGGGTCGTAGAGCATGCCGCGGGCGAGCGCGACCATGTCGGCCTTGCCGGACGAGACGATCTCCTCCGCCTGCTTCGCTTCCGTGATCAGGCCGACCGCCATCGTGGTGACGCCGGTCGCCTCCTTGACCGCCAGCGCCGCCGGCACCTGGTATCCCGGCCCGAGCGGGATCTTCTGCAACGGTGAGACGCCGCCGGACGAGACATCCATCCAGTCGACACCGCGCTTCTTCAGCTCCCTGGCAAACTCGATGGTCTGCGCAAGGTCCCAGGCGCCCTCGACCCAATCGGTCGCCGACACCCGCATGCCGATCGGCTTGTGATCCGGGAATACGGCGCGCACGGCATCGAACACTTCCAGCGGGAAACGCATGCGGTTTTCGAGCGAGCCGCCATAGCGGTCGGTCCGCTTGTTGGCGATCGGCGACAGGAACTGGTGCAGCAGATAACCGTGCGCGCCGTGCAGCTCGAGCGCATCGATGCCGAGCCGGTCGGCGCGCTTTGCCGACGCGACAAAGGCCTCGCGGATGCGCTTCAGGCCGGCATCGTCGAGCGCCGCCGGCGCAGCCTCGCCTTCCTTGTGCGGGACATCGGATGGTCCGACCGTCTGCCAGCCGCCTTCGGCAATCGGGATCAACTGCCCGCCCTCCCAGGGACGCTGGCTCGACGCCTTGCGGCCGGCATGGGCGAGTTGCATGGCGACGGCCGCTTTCGAATGCTTGCGCACCGAGGCCAGGATCGGCTTCAGCGCCGCCTCGTTGGCATCGTTGTAAAGACCGAGGCAGCCCGGCGTGATCCGGCCGATATCCTCGACATGGGTGGCTTCGATGCAGAACATCGCCGCGCCCGACAGGGCCAGCATGTTGATGTGGGTGAAGTGCCAGTCGTTGGCGGAGCCGTCGATGGCCGAATACTGGCACATCGGCGAGACCATGATGCGATTGGAGAGTTTCAGGTCGCGCAGTTCGATCGGGGAAAACAGGGTGCTCATGCGGCGGATATCCGGGATCGGGGAGAGGGCCCGGTTAAGATAGAGGCACCACGGCCGATCACCAACCGTCCGGAAGGCCGCGCAGGCCGCGGCGCAGATCAGCAATGTCCGCACCGCGTCCCTCCGGGCCGGCGCCTCAGTCCACCAGCGTGAACTGCAGCAGCAGATTGCGCTGGATCAGGGAGAAATTGTCGTCGGAGACCATGGTCAGCACGGTCTCGCCCTCCTCCGTGACATGGGCGTCGATGCCTTCCATATTGTCGATCTCGTTGCCGAGATCGGCATTGAAGATCGCGGGGCCATCGACCACGGCGCCGGGCGCGATATCGGACAGCGCGAGACGGCGGATGCGGATGCCGACGCCGCCGAACCAGGAGAATTTCCGCTCCAGAATCAACAGGCCGCCCGACGGCAGCAGGACCGCGTCGCTGACGTCGAAATTCTCGCTGCGGCGGACGCTGAACTGGCCCGGCGTCTTGCCGCCGACCAGGAAGGCGACCAAATTGCCGTTCGCATCGAGCCCGCGTTCCGAGAACGCGATCAGCGTGCCGGCGAGCAGCTGGCCCGTGGCCTTGGGCACGAAGACGAGGCCCTCCAGCCCCTTGTTGTTCGGAAGTTTGCGGGCCGCCGCCGGCAGCGGCACCACCTCGCCGCGCGCGCGGGTAAAGCCCTTGGCGAAATCGAAGCGCAGCACCTGGTTGACCCGCTCGAGCCCGACATAGGCGAACGAGCCGTCGAGCGCGAGCGATTCCGAATCATACCAGCCGCGGGTCACGGTGATCGGCCTGCCGTCGGCACCGAGCAGCGGCGCCGCCTCGACATCGTCGAGCCCGACCATCTCCCGGCCACGATAAACGATGCGGCCGGTGAACCAGCTGCCCTGGTCACTGACCGCGATGAAGCGTTCGCCCTTGGGATCGAGCCGTAGCGCGGAGAGGCCGCCGAAGCCGGAGAACGACGAGGTCAGGATCAGCCCGCTGCGATACTCCAGCGCGCCGAACCGCGTGCGCGCGCGATCGCGGGTGTCGAACGACGGCAGCGGCCGCGCGTTGACGTCGATCGAAACCGGTTCGTTGACCCGGTAGGGGCTCGGCCTCGCAGCCGGCCTCGGCGTTGCCGGCGGCTGGGTCGCGCTCTGCGCCTGCGCAAGACGCGGCAATGCGGCGGCCGACAGCCCCGCCGCCATGCCCTGGAGGAAACGGCGGCGGCTAGGGGGTGAGCGCATGTCTCACGAGTGGAGGCGGCGCCGGATGCCCGGCGCGGGTGCCGAGCCGTGAGTCTCGCTGAACAGCTCGGCGAGCTTTTCGGTGATGGCGCCGCCGAGCTCTTCGGCGTCCACGATGGTCACGGCGCGGCGATAGTAGCGCGTCACGTCGTGACCGATGCCGATCGCGATCAGCTCGACCGGCGAGCGGGTTTCGATCTCGTCGATGATGTGACGCAGATGCCGTTCGAGATAATTGCCGGGATTGACCGACAGCGTGGAGTCGTCGACCGGCGCGCCGTCGGAGATCATCATCAGGATGCGGCGCTGCTCGGGACGCGCGAGCAGGCGCTTGTGCGCCCAGTCGAGCGCCTCGCCGTCGATGTTCTCCTTGAGCAGGCCCTCGCGCATCATCAGCCCGAGATTTTTTCGCGCGCGACGCCAAGGTGCGTCGGCCGACTTGTAGATGATGTGCCTGAGATCGTTGAGGCGGCCCGGATTGGCCGGCTTGCCGGCCGCGAGCCACGCCTCGCGCGACTGCCCGCCCTTCCAGGCGCGCGTGGTGAAGCCGAGGATCTCGACCTTGACGCCGCATCGCTCCAACGTGCGCGCCAGGATGTCGGCGCAGGTGGCGGCGACCGTGATCGGGCGGCCGCGCATCGAGCCGGAGTTATCCAGCAGCAGCGTCACCACGGTGTCGCGGAAGGTCGCCTCCTTCTCATGCATGAAGGACAGCGGGTGATAGGGGTCGGTAACGACGCGCGACAGCCGCGCCGGATCGAGGATGCCCTCCTCGAGGTCAAAATCCCAGGCGCGATTCTGCTGTGCCATCAGGCGGCGCTGCAGGCGGTTGGCGAGCCGCGCCACGATGCCCTGCAGATGCGCGAGCTGCTTGTCGAGATAGGAACGCAGCCGCTCGAGCTCGTCATGATCGCAGAGATCCTCGGCGGCGATCACCTCGTCGAACTTCGAAGTCGGAGGCCAAGCGGTCTTAGGAAGACAAATATGTCTGGCAACTCCTTGGCTCACAGAACGACATGGCTACGATCCGACTTTCTCGCCGTCGTCGAACGTATCAGACGTGGAGGCCTGCGCGCTCTCCATCGCGCTTTCGCTCATCTCTTCCGCGGACGTCTGCGCCTGGTCGGCGCTCATCTCCTGCGCGGCATCGGAATCGGGCGAGCCCTCGGCGCCGGACTGATCGCTCTCGCCGTCCTGGTTCTCGTCCTGGTCGTCGTCATCGTCGGAATCCATGTTACGGTCGTCGCCGAGATCGAGCGCCGACAGCAGATCATGGACGAGATCGCCGAACCTCGCCTGGTCCTCGGTGAAACGGCTGAGCTTGTCGAGCCGCGAGCCGATCTTGTCCTCCAGGGTCGGACGCCAGAGATCGACCATCTTCTTGGCGGCCGCGGGCGGAGCCATGCCGGTGAGACGTTCGCGCACCAGCATCGCCAGCGCATCCGACAGCGGCGCGTCGGCGCGATCGGTGATCTCGTCATACTTGCCGCGGTGGAAATGATCGTCGAGCATCGCGGTGAGGTTCTTCGCAACGCCCGCCATCCGCCGCGAGCCGATCGCCTCGACGCGCGCCTGCTCGACCGCCTCGAACACGCCGCGCGCCTGCGGATTGCCCGGCATCAGCTTGCGATGCACCTTGGGGTCGTGACAGGCGATCTTGAGCGCGATCGAATCGGCGTGGCCGCGCACGATCGCCGCATCGCGCTTGGTCATCTTGCGCGCCGGCTCCGGCAGCCGCGCCTTGCCGGGCGCGAGCCCGGGGCGCTCGGCGGCGAAGGAGACCTCGAGCTCCGGCTTCTTGGCGATCGCCTTCAGGCACGCCGACACCGAGCGCTTGAACGGCTCGGTCGGCGCTTCCTTGGATCCGGGACGGAATTTGATGTTGGAGGTTGTCATAGCGATTTCGTAAACCAATGGCGCGTTACGCCGCCGGGATACCCCTCAATCGAACCGAACTCTTTATATCCGTTGGCGCGGTAGAAGCCCGGCGCCTGGAAGCTCATCGTATCCAGATAAGATCGCGTCGCTCCGAAGCGCCGCGCCTCGTCCTCGATCGCCTTGATCAGCTTCGCGCCAAAGCCCTTGTTGCGAAACTTCTGCTCCATCCAGAACAACTGGATGAACAACACTGCGGTCCAGACCTCGCCGACGATGCCGCCGACAATCTCGTCGCCTTGCCGCAGCGAGATGGCGAAGCGCTTGTACTTCTGCTTCCCCATCTTCTCGTTGTTGTAGTGGAGCAATCCGCCGAGCACCGCTTTCTTCGTCTGTGTGACTGTGCGCTCGACGGAGATTTTCGGCATGGACTAGCTGAGCGCCACGTTGACCGAGGATTCCGGCAGCTCGACGTTGAAGCAGCGCTGGTAGAACTCGGCGACCAGCGGCCGCTCCAATTCGTCACACTTGTTGAGGAAAGTGACGCGGAACGCGAAGCCGATGTCGTTGAAGATGTCCGAGTTCTCGGCCCAGGTGATCACCGTGCGCGGGCTCATCACCGTCGACAGGTCGCCGTTGGCGAAGGCGTTGCGGGTGAGGTCCGCCAGCCGCACCATCTTGTTGACGATGTCGCGGCCCTCCTGCGTGCGGTAGTGGCGCGCCTTGGCCAGCACGATCTCCACTTCCTCGTCATGGGCGAGGTAGTTCAGCGTGGTGACGATCGACCAGCGGTCCATCTGACCCTGGTTGATCTGCTGGGTGCCGTGATAGAGGCCCGAGGTGTCGCCGAGGCCGACCGTGTTGGCGGTCGAGAACAGGCGGAACGCCGGATGCGGCTTGATCACCTTGTTCTGGTCGAGCAGCGTCAGGCGACCGGAGACTTCCAGCACGCGCTGAATCACGAACATCACGTCCGGGCGGCCGGCGTCGTATTCGTCGAACACCAGCGCGATATTGTGCTGCAGCGCCCAGGGCAGGATGCCATCGCGGAATTCGGTGACCTGCTTGCCGTCCTTGACCACGATGGCGTCCTTGCCGACGAGATCGATACGGCTGATGTGGCTGTCGAGGTTGACGCGCACGCAGGGCCAGTTGAGGCGGGCCGCAACCTGCTCGATGTGGGTCGACTTGCCGGTGCCGTGATAGCCGGTGACCATCACGCGGCGATTCTTGGCAAAGCCGGCGAGGATCGCGAGCGTGGTCGCGCGATCGAAGCGATAGTCCGGATCGGTTTCCGGCACATGCGGATCGACTTCCGAATAGGCGGGAACTTCCAGATCGCTATCGATCCCGAAGACCTGCCGGACCGACACCTTCATGTCGGGCAAGCCGACGACGGGTTCTTGTGTTTTGGTCTGGACGGCGGTCGTCATTCATCCTCCGAGGTCACGGGCATTCCCGAAACCAGATTAATCGTTTGGCTGCGGATGGGGTGCTAGGCACAAGCCTAGCAGAGAGCAACGGCTGGCAGAAGCCCGCGGGCCAATCAAAGTTCCGTTGTCCTATCATGAAGATAGGTCCGGACGCCGGTTTTTGAAAGGCTGCCCTGCGAATCACGCCGTACTTTTGCCGCAGCGCGTGGGCGCCCTGGCTTTCCGAGGCACTTTTCACCCCGGCAGGGAGTTGTTAGCTCTCAAGCCCATATCACCGCTGCATGGGAATTTTGTGACTTCATTCCTTGACCCGTTCATCGCGTTCGTTTCGGCCCATGCCTGGCTTGCCTATCTGACACTGTTTCTGGCCGCCCTGCTGGAAGCGGTTCCGGTGATCGGCTCCCTGGTGCCGGGTTCGACCATCATCCTGGCGTTGAGCGCGCTGGTGCCGGGCGGGGAACTGAAGCTGCTCCCGGTGCTCGCCGCGGCGGCCGCCGGGGCGATGCTCGGCGACGGCACCGCCTACCTGATCGGCCACCGCAGCCAGCGCGAGATCCTGTCGGCCTGGCCGCTCTCCAACTATCCGCGCGTGGTTGCGCAGAGCGAGGCGTTCTTCAATCGCTGGGGCGTGCTCGCGGTTTTCTTCGCCCGCTTCGTGCCGCCGATCCGCGCCTTCGTGCCGATCACCGCCGGCGCGCTCGACATGCCGCCGGCGCGCTTCTACGCGGTCAACATTCCCGCGATCCTGCTCTGGGCGACGGCCCATGTGCTGCCCGGCGTGCTCGCCGTCACCGCGCTGCACGACTATGCCGGCCTGCCGCACCATGGCCATGTCGGCAAGCATCTCTGGATGTTTGCGGTCGCGGGCGGAGCCGTGATCCTGGCGCTGGCCGTCTGGACCATCCGCCGCCGCCATGGCGGCAGCCTGATCGAACCGGCCAAGCCGAACAAATAGCCCGATCTCTTTGCGCATGATCTCCGAGCAAACGCATTCGCGTTTGTCGCGCGGGAAAACCGGTCCCCACTTTTCCGGATCATGCGCTAGAGGCTGTTGGTGGTCCCGCCACGCCCGGGTGCCGGGCCGACATAGCGGGCACGCGGCCTGATCAACTTGCCGAGTTGAAGCTGCTCGCTGGCATGTGCGATCCAGCCGACGCTGCGGGCCATCGCAAACAGCGCCAGCTCGCTGCCCGCCGGCATCCGCAACGCATGCACCAGCACCGCCAGCGCGTAATCGATGTTGACGAATTCGCCGGTCGCCTCCGCGATGCGCTCCGGGACTTCCCTGGTGAATTTGCGCGGCGCGCCGGCCCGCGTCAGCGCCTCGAGCAGCGAGATCGCGCGCGGATCGCCCTTCTTGTAGACGCCGTGCCCGAAGCCGGCGAAACGCTCGCCAAGCGCGACGCGCTCGCGAACCACCGGCGCAACGTCGTTGTCGAGCATCGTCTTGACGAGGCGCGAGGCGAGCACGCCGGCACCGCCATGCATCGGTCCCTTCAACGCGACGAGACCCGCGATCACGGCGTCGTACAGATTGAGCCCGGTCGATGCCGCGCAGCGCGCGGTGAAGGTCGACGCGTTCAATTCATGATCGGCGAGCAGCACCAGCGCGCGGCGAATCAGATCGGGCGCGTGCTTGTTGTCGGGCGTCCAGACCCGCGCCACCTGCTCGTGCAGCGGCTCGTTCGATGGCGCCGCATTCAGCATGGTCGCGACCAGCAGCCGCAGGATGCGGCCGCCGACCATCGCGCGGCCGTCCGGCGCGCGCGTGAAGGCGCCGGGATCGGCACTTGCCGCCAATGCCAGCACGGCCACCGTGCGGTCGATCGGCTGGGCGCGGCGCGCGGCCTCAGCGATGGCGCGCATTTCGTCCGAGACCCGCGGACAATTGTCCGGCGCGAACGGATCGACGCCGGTAACGTCCCACAGCAGCGTCGCGGTGTGCTCCAGCGTGTCGCGCTCGGCGAGCTCGACGCAGTTGACGCCGCGATAGATCGGGCCCTGCTCGGTGATGGTCGCGATCGCCGAATCCATCACCGGCAGGTCGGCGTCGAAATTACGAAAGCCGCGCGGCTCCGGCGACGGCACGCGGCGCTCCTTCAACCCCCTGATGTCCTCGGCGCGGTAGCGGTGGCTGCGCGAATCCGGCGACGGCTCGGAGCGGATCAGCCCGCGGCTGACATAGGCGTAGAGGGTCGCCGGCGAGATCGCGAGCTCGGCCGCGGCCTCCCGGGCGGAGAGGTAAAGCTCGGCGGATTTTTTCATATTGATTTATATAATCAAGATTGATCAATCCGTCGAGAGGCCTGACCTTGAAGGAGTGAAGCAAGGAGATCAGGCCATGAATATGCATCTCACCAAGAGCCAGATCGGTCTGGACGGCGTTCCCGCCGCCGAGACCGTGTTGAGCCACGTCGACGGCGAGCGCGGCGAGTTGATTATCGCCGGCGAGCACGTCGCCGACCTCGCGGACAAGTCGAGCTTCGAGGGCGTCACGGCGCGGCTGTGGAACGGCGCCACCGGTAAGGCGCTGAGCGAAGCCAATGTCCGCGCCAGCCTCGGCGCCGCCCGCGAACGCGCCTTCGCCCGGCTGCCGGACCTGCTGCCGGCAACGCGCGGCATGTCGATCGTCGACGGCTTCCGGGCCGCGATCGCAGGCCTCCGCGGCGAGAACGGGCTGGAGCATGAGGCGACCATCGTCGGCGCCTTCCCGGTGATCGCCGGCGCCCTGGTCCAGCACGCCAGGGGACATGCCCCGATCGCGCCGGACCCGAATGCCGGCCACGCCGCCGACACGTTGCGGATGCTGCTGAACCGCAAGACCGAGCCGCGCGAGGTCGCCGCGCTCGACGCCTATCTCGTCACGGTCTGCGATCACGGCATGAATGCGTCGACCTTCACCACGCGGGTGATCGCGTCCACCCAGGCCGATCTGTTCGCGGCGATCACCGGTGGCTATTGCGCGCTGACCGGCCCGCTGCATGGCGGCGCGCCGGAGCCGGTGCTCGAGATGCTGGACGCGATCGGGACGCGCGAGCGCATCAAGCCCTGGGTTGACGGCGCGCTGGCGCACGGCGAACGGCTGATGGGGTTTGGTCACCGCGTCTATCGCGTGCGCGACCCGCGCGCCGATGTGCTGAAGATCGCGATCGAGCGCCTCGAGGCCAGTGGTGCCGACCTGCCATTTGCCGCCGAGGTCGAGGCCTATATCCGCGAGGCGCTGCGGAAGAAGAATCCGGAGCGGCCGCTCGAGACCAATGTCGAGTTCTTCACCGCGATCCTGCTCGATGGGCTGGAAATCCCGCGGCAGGCGTTCACGCCGATCTTCGCGGTGGCCCGCGCCGCCGGCTGGACCGCGCACGCCCTGGAGCAGCGGCGCACCGGACGCTTGATCCGGCCGAGTTCGTCCTATGTCGGGGCGATGCCGAAGGGCTGAGAGTTGACCGCGAAACCGTAGCCCGGATGAAGCCAACGGGTCGCGCGAACGCGCGCCCGATGACAGGCTCCGCGAAATCCGGGAGCGGTCCCACCGCGGATAGAGGTGCCCCGGATTGCGCTGCGCTTCATCCGGGCTACAAAACTGCATCGTTGGACGACGGCGGAGCCACGCTCCTCTGTCGTCCCTGCGAACGCAGGGACCCATACGCCGCGGCCCAACAATGGGGCAATCGGGCAGACACCTTGTGCAAACGATAACGGCCGGTGGTTATGGGCCCCGGCTCCGTGCGCAACTGCGCACTAGGCAGGGGCGACGAGGACGAGAGAGCTCAGGCCTCGCGCACCACGGTCTTCAGATAATTGTACGCCTTGATGATCTCGATCAGGCGATCCTCGGTCGAGCGGTCGCCGCCATTGGCGTCGGGATGGTGCTGCTTGACCAGCGCCTTGTACTTCGACTTGACGTCTTCGAGCGTCGCCTCGGCCCCTAACCCCATCACCTGCAGCGCCTTGCGCTCGGCGTTCATGATTTTGCGGGTCTCGGGCTTGGGCTCCGCGCCGCCCGGTCCGGGGCGCCAGCGGCCGCGGCCGTTGAGCTCGGAGAACACGTGGAACGGATCGGCGGCGGCATCGAGACCGCTCTCGCCCTTCTTGCCGTTGTTGGCACCCATCTTCCAGGTCGGACGGTGGCCGGTCAGCGCGTCCTTCTGGTAGCGCGCGACGTCGTCAGGATTCATGCCCTGGAAGAAATTGTAGGACTGGTTGTATTCACGGACGTGGTCGAGACAGAAGTGCCAATACTCGCGCGAATTCTCGCGGCCTTTCGGGGCACGATGCGCGCCCTTGTTCTGGCAACCCGCCCACTCGCAGGCCACGGCCTGCTCGCCGGCCTGCGCCTGGCGCTTCGCACTCACCTTGGTCGGCTTGATGCGAATGGAGTCGAAGAATTTTGATGAATCGATCGGCATGTTCTCTTTGACTACGCAATGCACAAATCTTCAAGTCTTGACATTGCGCAGACCTCGTTTCCCGCTTGCACCATTGACGAAAAGCTGTCGCGAACCTAACTCCGCCGCCATGAGCACCAAAGACGCTATCATAAACAAGTTGCGTGAAGCTTTCTTGCCGGAAAGCCTCGACGTCGTCGACGAGTCACATCTGCATGAGGGCCACGCCGGCCACAGGCCAGGCGGGGAGACGCACTTTCGGGTATATATTGTGTCTCCGGCCTTCGAAGGGAAGAGCCGGATCGAACGCCATCGCATGATAAATGCGACGCTGGCGCAGGAACTCGCCGGCTCGGTGCATGCGCTGGCGATCCACGCCCACGGCCCCGGGGAAAAGCCGCGCTAGTGCGCGCTTGCCTCAAGACGAAGCAGTGGTTTTCCTTTATGAGAACAGGATGGACCTGCTCCATAGGTGAGCAGGTGAAACTACGGATTGCACCGCCACGCATGATATGGGGCCATTGATGATCCCTTGCTGGCCACGTTTCCGGTCGATCGTCACCGCCGCCGGCCTGCTCCTGATCTGCGCGATGCGTCCGGCCTCGGCGCTGGACATGCCGAGCCCGTTCGTCCAGGAGGTGCTGGTCAAGAGCATCCTGGTGTCGCTCAACGATGCGGTGGCCGCGAACAATTTCACCGTGTTCCACGCCAAGATCTCAAAGCCGTTCCGCGACCAGTTTCCGCCGGACAAGCTCAAGACCATCTTCAAGGATCTGGTCGACAAGCATGCGGTGTTCGACGCCGTGGTGGCCAAGCCGATCGTGCTCGATGAGGACGCCAAGATCGACGACAAGGGCGTGCTGCGGCTGAAGGGGCATTTCGACACCGCGCCCAAGCAGGTGAAGTATCAGCTCGGCTTCATCCCCTCCGACGGCGCGTGGAAGCTGTCGGGCATCTCGATCGATATCGAGTAGCGAGGCACATCCATCAGACCCGTCATCCCCGCGCAAAGGCTGCGCCTTTGTCACTGGAGGAGCGCGCAGCGCGTCTCGAAGGATGCACGGCCACCAGCCGGGCTGTCGACCCTTCGAGACGCGCTACGCGCTCCTCAGGGTGACGGTGCTAGGAGACTAGCCAGCTCGAACTAGAACGCCGTCCCCGCCCGCTTCGGCTTCTTCTCCTCCAGCTCGGTCTCGCGCGGGACGGCGACGATGCGCAGCGCGGTGATGCGGTTGCGCTCGCGGCGGAGCACGCGGAAGCGGAAGCCGTGGAAGGTGAAGCTCTGGCCGCGCTCCGGGATCGAGCGCGCCTCATGGATCACGAGCCCGGCGACCGTGGTCGCCTCCTCGTCCGGCAGGCGCCAGTCCATCGCACGGTTGAGATCGCGGATCGGCACCGAGCCGTCGACCACGACCGAGCCGTCCGGCTGGGCCCGCACGCCGGCGACGACGACGTCATGCTCGTCGGAGATGTCGCCGACGATCTCCTCCAGGATGTCCTCCAGCGTCACCATGCCTTCGACCTCGCCATACTCGTCGACCACGAGGGCGAAGTGGGTCTTGCGGCGGCGGAACGCCTTCAGCTGTTCGGAGACCGGACGCATCTCCGGCACGAACCAGGGCGGCAGCGCGATCGCGGTGGCATCGATCGCGGACATGTCGCCGTCGTTGGCGCGCATCGCGCGCAGCAGGTCCTTGGCGTGGAGCACGCCGACGATGTTCTCCGGCTTCTCGCGCCACAGCGGGATGCGGGTGTATTCGCTCGCCAGCACCTCGCGCACCAGCTCCTCGGGCGGCAGGTCGGCGTTGACCATGGTCATCTCGGTACGATGGACCATGACGTCGGAGACCTGCAGCTCGCTGAGATCCAGCAACCCGCCGAGCATGTCGCGGTCCTGCTTCTCGACCTTGCCCTCGTGATGCAACAGATCGACCGCACCGCGCAGACGTTCGGTCGGCGACAGCACCGCCTGATGCGCCCCGACCTTGATGCCGAGCAGCTTCATCAGCGCCAGCACGATGGTCTCGATGATAGTGAGCAGCGGCCCAAGCACGAAGATCGTCAGCCGCATCGGCCGCGCGACCAAAAGCGAGATGCGGTCGGGCGCGTTGATCGCGATGGTCTTGGGCAGCACCTCGGCGAACACCACCACCATCACGGTCATGACCGCGGTGGCATAGAGCACGCCGACGTCGCCGAACCAGGCGGTGAACACGCCGGTCGCCAGCGCCGAGGCGCCGATATTGGCGATGTTGTTGCCGAGCAGCAGCGCGCCGATCATGCGCTCGCGCATGTTGAACAGCTTCGACACCACGCCGGCATCGGTGTTGCCCTGCTTCGACAGCCGCAGCATGCTGGCGCGCGAGGCGCCGGTCAGCGCCGTCTCACTCGCCGCGAAAAACGCCGAGATGAAGAGACAGAGCAGCACGATCGAGAAGGTGAACCATCCCACTGAATTGATCCGTGGTTAGAGCATGATCCGGAAAAGTGTGTCGCGGTTTTCCGAAAAGATCATGCTCAAATCAATAGAGATAGAGCGGGATGACGATCCGAGGAAGAGTCATCCCGCTCTAGGCCTTCAGCTTGGCTTGCAGGAAGTCGCGCACCGGCTGCGGCTCGACATTGTTGGCGATCACGGCGCGGCCGACGGCCTCCAGCAGGATGAAGGTGAGCTTGCCGCGCTTGACCTTCTTGTCCTGCGCCATCAGCGCCAGGAGCGCGTCGGCGTCGGCAAGACCTTCCTGCGCGAAGCCTGCGATATCCTGCAGGCGCGTCGGCAATCCGACCGCGGACAGATGACGCGCGATGCGCCCCGCATCGTCGGACGAGATCATGCCGAGCTGCGCCGAGAATTCCGCCGCCAGCACCGTGCCGACCGAGACGCCTTCGCCGTGGAACAGGCGGTCCGAGAAGCCGGTCGCGGCTTCCAGCGCATGGCCGAAGGTGTGGCCGAGATTGAGCAGCGCCCGCTCGCCGGTCTCGCGCTCGTCGCGTGAGACGACGCCCGCCTTGGCGCGGCACGAAGTCGCGATCGCGTGCTCGCGCCCAGCGCCGCCAGCGAAGATGTCGGCGTGGTTCTTCTCGAGCCAGGCGAAGAAGGCCTCGTCACCGAGGATGCCGTATTTCGCGACCTCGGCGTAGCCGGCGCGGAACTGGCGCGGCGACAGCGTGTCGAGCACCGAGGTGTCGGCGATGACCAGCACCGGCTGGTGGAATGCGCCGATCAGGTTCTTGCCCTGCGGCGAGTTGATGCCGGTCTTGCCGCCGACGGAGGAATCGACCTGCGCCAGCAGCGAGGTCGGCACCTGCACGAAATCGACGCCGCGGCGCAGGATCGCGGCCGCGAAGCCGGCGAGATCGCCGACCACGCCACCGCCGAGCGCGATGACGAGGTCATTGCGCTCGATCTTCGCCGCGATCAGCGCTTCGCTGACCTCGGTCAGCGTGGCATAGCTCTTCGAGCCCTCGCCCTCCTCGACGACGATCCGCGACGTCGGCACGCCGGCGGCGGCGAGCGACGCCTCGGTCGGCTCCAGCCAGTGCTTGGCAACGGTGCGGTCGGTGACGATGGCGGTACGCACGCCGGGCCGCAGCGCCGCGACACGCTCGCCGAGCGACTGCAGCACGTCGCGGCCGATGACGATGTCATAGGCGCGGTCGCCGAGCGCGACGTCGACGGTAACGGAGGCAGAATGTTTCAAGGGCGCAGTCATGGGGTCGCGTTCAATCCGTCAGGTGGTGGCTCGTCGGCCGGACGTGCACCGCACAGATGCGCATGCAGGGCCTCGAGGCATTCGTCGACGATGCGGTCGTGCGGCACGTCGCGCGAGGCAATCGTCAGATCGGCATTCCGGTAGACCGGCTCGCGCTCGCTGAGCAGGCGGTTGACGGTCGCCTCGGGGTCGGGCGTGTGCAACAGCGGCCGATCGGCGCGGCGGCGCACCCGGCGCATGATGATATCACTGTCGGCCTTGAGCCAGATCGAGATCGCGCGGTCGCGGATCCGGTTGCGGGTCTCCTCGCGCATGAAGGCGCCGCCGCCGGTGGCCAGCACGATCGGGCCGTTATCGAGGATGCGGGCGATCACCCGCGCCTCGCCGTCGCGGAAATAGGGCTCGCCGTGGGTCTCGAAGATCTCCGGGATTGTCATCCGCGCCGCCGCCTCGATCTCGGTGTCGGCATCGGCGAACGGCAGCTTGAGCCGTGCCGCCACCCGGCGGCCGATGGTCGACTTGCCGGCCCCCATCATGCCGACCAGCACGATCGACCGCGTCCCCAGCACGGCCGCGATGTCGGCCTCCAGGGTCGGGTGGGTGGGCGCCGGTACGGCTGCGTCGGACATCAAAAAGCTCGGATATTGGGACGAATTGTTCGGAATTCGAGCCACCTATACTACCCCCGGCGACACCCTTACCAGCGACTCTTGCAACCGCGCGGGGAACATGTTGGATGATTTCATTGGTTAATTCGCCGCCCGAGTCGCCTCCATGCCCAGCCTGCTCCGCTTCCTGACGGTCGTCGCCGTGATTTTCGGGATCGGCTACGGCATCGTCTTCGCGCTGGCGAATTTCGTGCACCCGAAACCGCGGGAAATGACGGTGACAATCCCACCGGATAAGTTCCTCAAGAAATAGGCGCTATGATTCTGGCATGCCCGCTGCTGCCAAACATCCCGCCAAGACCCTCGCCAAGTCCTCCGACGCCAAACTGACCGCGTTGTTCCTCGACATGCTCGCCGCGGAACAGGGCGCCGGCGCCAACACGCTTGACGCCTACCGGCGCGACCTGACCGATTTCTCCGATTACCTCGCCCATGCCGGCGCCGATTTCACCAGCGCCGACACCGAGACCCTGCGCGGCTACCTCGCCGACCTCGATATCAGAGGCTTCAAGTCGACCAGCGTGGCGCGGCGGCTGTCGGCGATGCGGCATCTCTACCGCTTCCTGCTCAACGAGCGGGTCCGCAGCGACGATCCGGCCGCGATCCTGTCCGGCCCCAAGCGCGGCCGCGGCCTGCCCAAGGTGCTGTCGATCGCCGACGTCGACCGCATGCTGACCCGCGCCAAGGAGCTGACCCAGACCGACGTCTCGCCGGCGCAGCGGCTGCGCGCGCTGCGGCTCTACTGCCTGCTTGAGGTGCTCTACGCCACCGGCCTGCGCGTCTCCGAGCTGGTGTCGCTGCCGGTCTCCGCGGCGCGGCGCGATGCGCGGATGATCGTGGTGCGCGGCAAGGGCAACAAGGAACGGCTGGTGCCGCTGAACGACGCCTCGCGCCAGGCGATGGCGGACTATCTCGCCGCGCTGGAGGTGATGCAGCCGAAGGCGAAGAAGGCCGCGCCGTCGAAATGGCTGTTTCCGTCCTCCGGCGAGAGCGGCCATCTGACCCGGCAGCATTTCGCCCGCGACCTGAAGGAGCTTGCGGGCGCCTCCGGCCTTGCGCCGCGGCTGGTGTCCCCGCACGTGCTGCGTCATGCCTTTGCCAGCCATCTGCTGCACAATGGCGCGGACCTGCGCATCGTGCAGACCCTGCTCGGCCACACCGACATCTCGACCACCCAGATTTACACCCATGTGGTCGAGGAGCGGCTGAAGAGCCTGGTCCGCGACCTGCATCCGTTGGCGGAGAAATCGTAGCGGTCCGTAGCCCGGATGAAGCGCAGCGAAATCCGGGAATGGTATTTCCGCCGATATAGCTCCCCGGATTGCGCTTCGCTCCATCCGGGCTACGAGCAATCCGCCTTGACTTCCGCTTCGTCTCCGCAGAAAGAGCGTCACCTGCTTGCGATCCCGAAGCGTGCATTCCACCTGGATGCGCGTTAACCGTTTGAAGTTACAAAGCTTCTCTTTCCAACGCCGAAACCGCTTCGCCCCTCGCACCGATCTTCCTTATATTGAGTTGATGCCCGACCCGATGCGCAGCTATCTCGACTTCGAAAAACCCGTCGCCGAGCTTGAATCCAAGATCGACGAGTTGCGTGCGCTTGCCGCGAGCGGCAGCGACATCGGCGACGAGGTCGCGCGGATCGAGGACAAGGCGGCGCAGGCGCTCACCGAGCTCTATTCCAATCTGACGCCGTGGCAGAAGACGCTGGTGGCGCGGCATCCGCAGCGGCCGCACTTCACCGATTTCATCGGCGGCCTGATCACCGAGTTCACGCCGATGGCCGGCGACCGCAAATTCGCCGACGACGAGGCCCTGGTCGGCGGCTTCGGCCGCTTCCGCGGCGAGAGCATCTGCGTGGTCGGCCAGGAGAAGGGCGCCACCACCGAGAGCCGCATCAAGCACAATTTCGGCATGGCGCGCCCCGAAGGCTACCGCAAGGCGGTGCGCCTGATGGAAATGGCCGACCGGTTCGGCATCCCGGTGCTGTCGATCGTCGATTCCGCCGGCGCCTATCCCGGCATCGGCGCCGAGGAGCGTGGCCAGGCCGAGGCGATCGCGCGCTCGACCGACGCCTGCCTGTCGCTCGGCGTGCCCAATGTCGCGATCGTCACCGGCGAAGGCATGTCGGGCGGCGCCATCGCCATCACCACGGCGAACCGCGTGCTGATGATGGAGCACGCGATCTACAGCGTGATCTCGCCAGAGGCGGCATCCTCGATCCTTTGGCGCGACGGCACCAAGGCGCAGGAAGCCGCCAACAGCATGAAGATCACCGCCCAGGACATGCTGCGCTTCGGCGTGATCGACCAGATCCTGAAGGAGCCCTCGGGCGGCGCTCATCGCGACCCCGCCGCGATGATCGCGACCACGGGCGATGCCATCGCCCAGGCGCTCAACGACCTACGAAATCTTGATCCGGACGCGATTCGCAAACAGCGGCGCCAGAAGTTTCTCGATATCGGCCGCAAGCTCGGCTGAGGCGCCCAAACGGCCCGATTTTTCGCCCAAATCAACCAATTTTGCCCTAATTGGGCCCCGAGCCGGGTCTTTAACATTCCTTGAACCATGCCTGCTACCGTGAGGGCTGTCCGCCCCGGTTCAGGTTGCGAGCAGGGGTCGTCGAAGGCTAATATTTTACACAATGGCTTCAGGGCATATTCGCCGTGTTGGGGTCGCGAAAATCGCCCGGTGGGTGTGGAGCTCGGACTTGACTCATCGCACGCTCGTACGCGCGCTTCTGACCTCGGCGGTCCTCGCCGCAGGCGTCATGCTCGCCGGTTGTGACAGCGACCAGATCTCGCTCGCGCAGAACGCCAAGGCCAACCAGCCGGTCCCGCCAAAGCTCGTCGCTGCCATGACCGAAAAGGACATGGACATGCAGTCGCCGATCCTGGTGCGGCTGTTCAAGCAGGAGGCCGAGCTCGAGGTCTGGAAGCAAAACCGCTCCGGCCAGTTCGCGCTGCTCAAGACCTATCCGATCTGCCGCTGGTCGGGCGACCTTGGTCCGAAGGTCCGCGAGGGCGACCGCCAGGCGCCCGAGGGGTTCTACTCGATCAACCCGAGCCAGATGAACCCGCAATCGGCCTATTACCTGTCGTTCAACACCGGCTATCCCAACGCCTTCGACAAGGCGCTCGGCCGCACCGGCTCGCAGCTGATGGTGCATGGCGACTGTTCTTCGCGCGGCTGCTACGCGATGACCGACGAGCAGATCGCCGAGATCTACTCGCTCGGCCGCGAATCCTTCTTCGGCGGCCAGAAGGCGTTCCAGCTGCAGGCCTATCCGTTCCGGATGACGCCGGTGAACATGGCCAAGCACCGCAACAATCCGAACATGCCGTTCTGGAAGATGATCAAGGAAGGCTATGATCATTTCGAGGTGACGAAGCAGGAGCCGAAGGTCGATTTCTGCGAGAGGAAGTACGTGTTCGACGCGGTGAAGGCGCCGGGCGCGACACGCGATCCGGTGTTCGACGCCTCCGCGAAGTGCCCGGCCTATGTGATCCCAGAGGAGATCGCGAGCGCCGTGCACGAGAAGGAGCAGCGCGACGCCGCCGACACCGCCAAGCTGGTGTCCAAGGGTACGCCCGTTGCACGCCTCAACACCGGCATCGACGGCGGCATGAACGCGGTCTTCGCCTCGAAGATTCCGGAAGGAAACACCGGCCTGTCCGAAGGCGGCGACAGCCAGGCGCTGGCGTCGATGTCGCTGGCACGCGCGCCCGGCACGATCCCCGGCACGGTCAATCCGCCGAAGCCCAATCTCGCGGTCCAGCAGGAAGAGCCGGTCGTGGCGACGACGTCGTCGACCCCGGTCGCGACCCCATCGTCGGCCGGCACCCGCGTTGCCTCGGCGAACGCGTCCGACAGATCCGCCTCTGACAAATCCACCTCTGACAAATCCGAAGGCTTCTTCTCCAGTTTTGCCCGCAAGGTCGGCATCGGCGGCACCGCCGACGCCAGCAAGACGACCGCATCGCCCCCGGCTCCGGCCGCTGCCGCACCGGCCAAGCCGAAGGTCGCCGAGGCCAAGCCGCAATCGGTGGTTCGCGTCGCCCCCAAGGCTGAGCCCAAGCAGGCCGCCAAGCCCGCACCGAAGCCGCAGGTCACCACCGCCGCACCAGCCCCGACGTCATCGACGTCATCGACCCAACTCGCCGGCTCCGCGCCTGTCGTGCAGACCAATTCGTTCGACACCCGCTTCTCGGCGGTGAAGTAGCAAGGGCGGCGCGCCAGCGCCGCCGGTCGTTTGCGATAAGCATTTCAAGCAGCACACGGTGTCGTCCCGGCGAAAGCCGGGACCCATACGCCGCGGCGGATGTTGTAGCTGGGACTCGTCGTTGCAGTCGCGCTTAGCAATTCGCATCGGTGGTTATGGGTCCCGGCTTTCGCCGGGACGACAGCTAATGCATTCCGCGATCGGTGAGTCACACATCCGCATTCTCGCGACATGATTTGCCCGAGCTTTGCTCTTCCCGCCGTCTCCGTTGGCAGAGGGCGCAGGGAAAGCCGGGTGCCGATCGCACCCAGGCGTCAGGCCTGCACGATTTCGCCGTCCACCGCACGCAGACGCGTCGTCGTCGCCGCCACGCTTCGAACACCGCGCTCCGTTACGCCGCATGCGCGCTGGCAGGCGACCGTTACATTCCGTGGCTTTCGAAAACCTTCTTGCAGCTTCGGCTCAGGCTGGCCCGCTTCATCTGAAGACAGTTCTGCACGGCACCGTCATTGCCGAGGTCCTTCCGGCAGAAGCGCTGTGCATCGCGCGTGCACGCGCTCTGTTCCGATGGCGTACCGGAATGCTGCGCCAACGCGGCACCGCTGCTCATCACGGCAGCAGCAACAAGAGCTGCAATCGAAATATAGCGCATTGTGACTTCCTCCCGCGGCCTAACGGGCAGCCGGGGGCCTTCGTTCCTTTGGGAACCCGGATTCCACCCTACTTCGGCTGCGGGTCCTCAAGCCCCTTGCCGGGATCTTCCAGATGTCCGGTGCGCGCGAGGTCGACGGCGGCGCCGAGCGCCAGCGCGACATTGCGCACCTGTTCCTGAAAGGCCTTGTCTTCGTCGAGATCGCGATGCGACGTCGCATAGGGCTCCATGTAGCCGACATAGCCATCGATCTCGGCCCTGCCGCCGGCCGAGATCAGCTCCATGTCGGTGAGCCAGTCCGCAAGAAAGCGGCGGCAGGTTTCCGCGCCGACGCTGTCGCCGTGGACCACGATGCCGAAATGCCGGCCGCGCAAATGCTTGGGGTATGGCCAGCCCTTGAGTTCGAGCGCCTTGGCTTCGCTCGCGGTCTTGCCGTGGGTCGAGGTCGGATCGGGATTGCCGCCATCGGCGCAGACCAGGCGATCGATCATCGCCTTGAGTCCGGTCGGCGTCTGGTACCAGTTGACCGGCGAGATAATCATGATGCCGTGCGCGCGCACCCACAGCGGATAGATCTCGTTCATCCAGTCGTCGGTTTGCCCGAGCGAGTAGTTTGGATAGCAGCTGCACGGCCAGTGGCAGAGCGCCATCGAGGTGGACACACAGGACTTGCAGGGATGAATCTCTCTGCCGAACTCTGACGTCAGCCGCGACAGATCGAGCACATCGACCGCGAGGCCCATCTCGCGAAAGGCGGACTCGGCGATCTCGACCATGCGCCAGCTTTTCGACATCTCGCCGGGACACGTATGCTCGCTGCGCGAGGAGCCGTTGATCAGCAGGATAGGCGGCGCTTCGTTTGGATCGTCGTGCCTGCGCTGCGCTTCATCGATGGCATCGCGCGCGGACAGCCAATCGACCGCGAGATCATAGTCGGGATCGGCAAAACCGGGGCCGGCCTTGCGGGTGGCCGGCGTCTTGCGCGAATGACGATAGGCGTCCCAGGCACCGGCGACGATCGTCGCGAGCTCCTTCTGCATGGATTGAAAGACCGGATCGGCAAATCGCTTCCGGTAGCGCCGCTCGAATTCATCGCGCGAAAGCTTGACCGGCGGCATCCCCTTGCGAACGTCCGGCTCCGTCATCGGCACCTCTCCCTGACTACAATCCGTCGCCCGCCGTGCATCCCGGTTGGCGCGCGAAGCCTCGGGATGAAGCTTTGGGATCAAGTCGAGACGGGCAAGAGTTCAAGACCATCGATCTGCATTTGGTTCCTTCGGGCGACGCCTTGCACGTCCCGTGATAGGACCCATGCCGCGGCTGGCGCGTTGGATGGGAACCTGACCATGCTTACGACAGCCAGAGTTCGAGCACGCCGCCAGCGAGGCGCCCCCTTCCCGATCACAATTCGCCCGACCGCGGCGGACGCCATGATCGCGCGTGCGATCGCCCGCAACACCGCACCTGCGCCGGAAGAGATCGCCCGCACACTGACCTGGGGCGCTGACGAAAAGGTCCTGCTTGCGCTCGCCGCGGCCGGCTGGCTCGCCTCACGCGGGCGCGGCGCCTCGCTCGAGCGCGCCGGCAATCACGCGCTGCTGGTGACGGTCGCAGCGTCGCTGCTGCCACATGGCCTGAAATTGCTGTTCAATCAAACCCGCCCGGATCGCCTGACGGTGGTCGGCCACGTCAATGGCATCTCGATCTCGGGCAAGCGCGACGACGCCTTTCCATCCGGCCACGCGCTGCATATGGGCGCGCTGGCGTCGGCGGCTGCGACATTGCCCGCCGGCGCGCGCCGCGCGATCCAGGTGGTCGCGGTCGGCCTTTCGCTGACGCGCATTGCGGTTCTCGCACACTGGACGAGCGACGTAGTCGCGGGATTTGGGCTCGGCGCGGTTCTCGAGCGGCTGCTGCGATTATGGACCGGCTATCCCGGTGACGATCCGCCGCGGAGCAGGGCGCGATGACCGAATATGTCATCCGCTTTCTCGTGGGCGGGGCCGTGGTGTCGGCCTTCGCGATGCTGGGCGACATTCTGCGTCCGAAGAGCTTTGCCGGCCTGTTCGGCGCCGCGCCGTCGGTTGCGCTCGCCACCCTCGGCATCGCCGTGTACCAGCACGGCGCCGACTACGCCGGCCTGCAGAGCCGCGCGATGATGGCCGGCGCCGTTGCGCTGGCCGTCTATAGCTTCGTGGTCTGCCAACTGCTGATTCGCGTAAGACTCCGCGCGGCCCCCGCCACCTTGCTGGCGCTTGTCGTCTGGCTCGCGATCGTGTTCGGCTTGCTGGGCGTTGGCGGAGGACAGGCATGACACCGGTCCGCGTCTCGTTGTCCTCGCTCAGGGAAAGCCGCTGGACCGAATATCTGATCCGCTTCGTGCTCGGCGGCGGCGTCACCGTCCTGACTGGACTGATCAGCAGCACCTGCGGCGCCTATGTCGGCGGCGCCTTTCTTGCACTCCCCGCCATCTTCTGCGCCAGCGCAACCCTGATCGAGAAGCATGAAATCCGCCGCAAGCGGAACGCCGGCCTCGACGGCACATGGCGCGGACAGCAGGCCGCGGCGCTCGATGCAGCGGGCGCAGCGCTCGGCGCGGTCGGCATGCTGGCATTTGCCATCGGCTTCGCGCTGACGGTGGATCGCAGCGTCGCGGCCGCCTTCATCGCCGCATCGCTTGCCTGGCTGATCTGCTCGGTCGCGGCCTGGTATGCGCGTCGCGAGCTGCGATCGGCACGGCGGACGCGGACGCCGGGCGACGGCGCGATCGGGCGGAAGGCCGACCGCCTGCCGCATTGAACTTCCGGGACGTCGCCGGCTAAAGCGCGATGAGATTGGGTTGAATCGTCATCGCGCTTTAGCTCCTTGTTTGAGCATGATCTCCGCGCAAACGCGTTCCGCGTTTGTCGCGAGGGAAAACCGCTTCACACTTCGGCGGGCCCTTGCTAGCGGCTTGAGGTCAGTGAGGTTAGCCCGACTTTCGCGGATATACCGGTGTCGTCCCTGCGAAAGCAGGGACCCATAGCCACCGGCTTGAGTTGTTGGGAGCGGCGGGCGTTTTCTTCAATCTCGCTTGGTGTCGCAGCGATTTGTTTGTCTGAACTGCGTGCCCCGAACCCGCACCTGTGGTTATGGGTCCCTGCTTTCGCAGGGACGACGGCGAGTTTGTGGCATTTCCGGATCATGCTACGGCGCCAGATAGCGCAGCAGTTCCGGATCGTTGCGCACCTCGCTCGCGCCGCCCTGCAGCGCGACGCGGCCGCGGTCCAGCACATAGGCATAGTCGGCGACGCGCAGCGCGAGGTCGAGATGCTGCTCGACGATCACGACCGAGATGCTCTTGGCGAGCTCGATGAGCCGCTCGGTGATCTCCTCGATCACGCCGATCCAGACGCCTTCGGTCGGCTCGTCCAGCAGCAGCAATTTTGGATTGCCGAGCATGGCGCGGCCGATCGCCAGCATCTTGCGCTCGCCGCCGGACAGCGTGCCGGCCGGCTGGTCGAGGCGCTGGCCGAGTTTCGGGAAGATGGCCAGCACGCGATCGACCGCGCTGGCATCCGGATTGAACAGCGAGCCGACGGCGAGGTTGTCGCGCACCGACAGGCGGGCGAACACCGAATGCTCCTGCGGCACATAGCCGATGCCGGAGCGCACCCGCTCCTCGGTGCGGCGGCGGGTGATGTCGCGGCCGTCGAAGAACAACTCGCCCTGCGAGCTTGCGAGCTCGCCGACGATGGTCTTCATCAGCGTGGTCTTGCCGGCGCCGTTGCGGCCGAGCACGGCGACGCCGCCGCGCCAGGGAATGCCGATGTTGACATCGAACAGGACCTGGCTACGGCCATAACCGGCATCGAGATGCCGGATATCGAGAAAGGTTTGCTCAGGCACGACGAAGATAGATCTCCTGGACGCTTTTGTTGGCCTGGATCTCCGCGACCGTCCCAGAGGCCAGCACCTTGCCCTGGTCGAGCACGGTGAGGCGGTCGCAGATGTCGCGGATGAAATCGAGGTCGTGTTCGACGATGACGAGCGAGCAATGCTGCTTGATCGGCTGCAACAGCTCGCCGGTGACGCGGCGCTCCTCGAGGCTCATGCCGCCGGTCGGCTCGTCCAGCAGCAACAGCCGCGGCTTGCCGGCGAGCGCCATCGCGATCTCGAGCCATTGCTGCTGGCCGTGCGACAAGGCCGCGGCGGCGTCATGCGCGCGATCGGCGAGCCGGAACTGGGTCAGCATCGTCATCACCTGATCGTGCAGCTTCTTGCGGGTGCGCGAAAGCACCAGATCGAACAGCGAGCAGTGTGCCTGCAGCGCCAGCAGGATGTTGTCGTACAGCGTCAGCGTCGGCAGCACCGAGGTGATCTGGAACTTCAGGCTCATGCCGGCGCGGGCACGCTCGGTCGGCGTGAACGCGGTGATGTCGGTGTTGATGAAGGAGACCTTGCCCGTGGTCGGCACCTCGGCGCCGGCGACGCATTTCATCAGCGTGCTCTTGCCCGAGCCGTTGGGGCCGATCAGGCCGTGGAACTCGTTCTCGCCGACGGTCAGCGCCGCACCGTCGAGCGCGGTGAGCTTGCCGAACACCTTGCTGATGCCTTGCGCCTCAAGGAGCGGCATTGCCGGTCTCCTTCGGGGCTTTGCCGAAACTGCCGACGCGCTCGCGCTCGCCGAGCACGAAGGAGATCAGCCCGAGCGGGCGGAACATGATGACGAGCAGCAGCAGCACGCCGAGGATGATCGGCCAGACGTCGCGGTAATTGTCCGACAGCCAGAAGCTGACGCCCTCGATGATCACGGTGCCGATCACGGCGCCGATCAGCGTGCCAGAGCCGCCGAACAAGACGTAGAGCACGACCTGGGTCGAGAACACGACGCCCAGCATGTTGGGCCAGACGAAGCCCTCGTGGAAGGCATAGAGGCTGCCGGCGAGACCGGCGATGGTGCCGCCGACCGCGAAGATGATCGCCTTCAGGTGCTGGGCCTTGTAGCCGAAGAAGGCGATGCGCTGCTCGTTCTCGCGCAGCCCCGCGAGCGCGAGGCCGAATTGCGAGCGCACCAGGAAGCGGCAGAGCAGATAGACGACCACGAGGATGCCGAGCACCATGTAGTAGTAGATCGGGCCCTCCTCGAACTCGTAGCTGCCGAGGGTGAGCGGCGGGATCGACGGGATGCCGTTCTGGCCGCCGAGATAGTACCAGCCGCGCGCCAGCCGATCCGCGGCATAGGAGCCGGTCAGGGTGCCGAGCGAGACGAAGATCACGCTCGAGGGATAACGCCCGAGCAGCAGGAAGCCGCCGAGCAAGAGCGACGCGGTGAGCCCGATCAAGGTGCCGGCGGGCAGGATCAGGAGGATCGACGTGACGTTGAGATCGCGTGCCAACAGCGCCACGCCGTAGCCGGCGGCGCCGAAGAACAGCGCCTGGCCGAAGCTCATGATGCCGGCATAGCCCCACACCAGGTCGAACGACAGCGCGAACAGCGCGAGGATCACCACGCGGGTGGCGAACACCGTGAGATAATCCTGCAGCACCCATGGCAGGACCAGCGCGATCAACAGCACCAGCCCTTCCACGATCGGCAGGACCTTCCATCCTGCCGATACTCGTCCCGCCGGCGCGCTTGCGGCCGGTACACCCTCGCCCGTCACGACATCTGGTTCCTCACCGACGCGTGCGACAGCTTCTCTTGCTCCAACCATTGATCGCTCAGCATTCCTTGGGATCAACGAGACCGTCGCTGCGCGCCACGATCTCATAGTTCCCGCCCTTGGCAACAGCGGTGTACATCTTCATCTTGCAGTGACGCTTGCCCGGCACCATCTCCGCGGGTCCGCCTGGCCCTTCGGCGATCTTGGCGTGGTCGAGGGCGGCCGCCACGGAGTCGCGGTCGACCTTGCCGGCCTCCTTGACCGCGGCCTCCCACAGCTTGAGGCCGCGATAGGTTCCGGTGGCGGCGCTGCCGGCCGCGAACAGGAAGTTGCCGGGGAAGTCCTTCTCATAGGCCGCCTGGAGCTTGGCGTCGAACGGATCCTCCTTGGTCAGCACCTTGAAATAGTCGAGGCAGCTCGCAAGGCCCTCGATCTCGTTGGCCTGATTGATGTTGAGCGTGTTCTCGTCATAGTAGACGCAGGCGAGCCGCCCGCCGTTCTTGAGGAAGCCGGCTTCATAGAGCTGCTTGAAGAACGGACCGACGCCGGGCGGGATCACGGTGTTGAAGACGACGTCGACCTTGTTGGAGATGACGCGGTTGACGGTGGCCGAGAAGTCGACCTGGTCGAGCGGGTAGTACTCCTCGAACACCACCTCGCCGCCGTTCGACTCGATCACCTTGCGGGCGTAGACGTTGAGCGTGTGCGGCCAGACATAGTTGGCGCTCGGCAGCGCGAACTTCTTGCCGCCGTTCTTGATCAGCCAGGGAATGAAGGTGTCGCATTGTTGCGCCGGGGTCGGTCCGGTGCAGAACAGATAGGGCGTGCACTCCTTGCCCTCGTAGAGCTGCGGATAGATATAGAGCGTCTTGCCGCGCGCCACGATCGGATCCTTGATCGCGTTGCGCATCGACGAGGTGATGCCGCCGAGCACCATGTCGACCTTGTCGCGCTGGATCAGCTTGCGGACATTGCCGACCGCGACCGATTCGTTCGAGGCGGTGTCCTCGATATAGAGCTCGAGCGGCCGGCCGAGCAGGCCGCCGCCGGCGTTGATCTCCTTGATCACCATCTTGGCGACGTTGGCGTCGGCGTTGCCGGCATAGGCGATCGGGCCGGTCAGGTCGGTCGCGATGCCGACCTTGATCGGTCCCTCAGCGGCATTGGCCCAGTCGGGCCTGACCACCCAGCTGCCGACCCCGGTCGCGAGCGCGCCGGTCGCAAACGCGAAATTGCTCATGAAGCGGCGGCGCGTGAGATTGGTGAGATCGAACATCTGACTAAACCCCTTTTCCCGATATGAGGCCCTGCGGGCGGAATTTGATGAAGGCAATGGCGAGCACGAAGACGAGGACGTCGGCGACAACAGGAGACATCACCCATGGCAGCGCCGCACTGAGCGTGCCGATCACACCGGCGCCGGCGACCGGACCGATGAAGGAGCCGACCCCGCCGACCATCACGGCGACGAAGCCCTGGATCAGGAAGCGGATGCCAAGGTCGGCAAACAGGCTGAACACCGGCACGATCAGCGCGCCGGCAAGCCCGGCCAGCGCCGCGCCGAACGCGAAGGTCGCCCCGTAGATCAGAGGCGTCGAGATGCCCGAGGCGCGCGCCAGCGCCGGGTTCTCCAGCGTGGCGCGGACCCGAAGCCCGAACGAGGTGCGCGCCAGCAAGAGATAGCAGGCGCCCATCACCAGCAGCGTGATCACGATGATGGTGAATCGCCAGGCCGAGATGTGGACCGAGCCGAGGTCGATCGAACCGCCGATCGGCTCCGGCACCGTGAGGTAGAAGCCGCCGATCAGGCCGCGCACGCTCTCGCGGATGATCAGGCCGAGCGCATAGGTGCCGAGCATCGCCACGATGGGCGCGGCGTAGAAGCGCCTGATGATCAGCGCCTCCAGCACGAAGCCGATCGCGCCGACCACAAAGGGCGCCGCGACCATGCCGGCCCAGACCGGTGCGCCATGGGCGTAGGCCAGATAGGTGACGTAGGCCCCGAGCAGGACGAACTCGCCCTGCGCGAAGTTGAAGATGCCCATCATGCTGGCGATGATGCCGAGCCCGAGCACCACCAGCACGATAATCGCGCCGAAGCTCACGATCTCGAACGCCGCGGCAAAAGTGCTAGCCATGGCGCTCGATCCATCCAGCCTGCGTCTGCAACAAGCGGCGCCTCACATCTTCTTCCAGTCGCCGGCCTGCTCGAAGGCGTGCGCGGCGCGGTAGATGGTGGATTCCTCGAACATCCGGCCGACCAGCATCAACCCGACCGGCAGGCCGTCGACCATGCCGCAGGGCAGCGACATCGCCGGGTGATGGGTGATGTCGAACGGCGCGGTGTTGGTGATCATCTCGAGCGCGCGAGCGACATAGTCCTCGCGGCTGGCATTGGCCGCCGGCAGCGCCGGCGCCTTCATCGGCGTGGTCGGCAGCAGCAGCAGGTCATAATCCTTGAACGCCTTGTCATAGGCCGCGGTGAGACGGCGGGAGATGTTGAGCGCCTTGCCGTAGAAGCGCGGCCCGAAGCTGTTGTTGATGTAGGTGCCCAGCATCATGAACAGCTTGGTGGTCTCCGACAGCGAATCCGCCTGGCGGCGCCAGCCGCGATGGAAGTCCATCAGCGAGGTCGAATAGAGGTCGGGGCGGCTGAGGCCGTAGCCGTCGCCGAACATCATGGTCTGGGTCAGGCCTTCGGTGCCGATCGGGGTCCAGATCGCCGGGCCGACCATGTGCATCGGGATCGACACGGTGTCGACCGACGCGCCGAGGTCCTTGAAGCGCTTGGCCGCCTCGCGCACGCTTTCATTGACCGCAGCCTCCGCGGTCGGCTGCTCGAAGCCCTCCTGGAGGATGCCGATCTTCATGCCCTTGACGCCCTTGCCCAGCGCCTTGGTGTAATCCTCGACCTTGGGCGCCTTGATGCGCGGATCGTAGCCGTCGTCGCCGGCGATCACCTCGAGCAGCAGTGCGTTGTCCTCCACCGTCGCGGTCATCGGGCCGGTGTGGTCGACGAAGATCTCGATCGGCATGATGCCGGTATAGGGCACGAGGCCCCAGGTCGGCTTCATGCCGTAGGTGCCGCAGAACGAGGACGGCATGCGGATCGAGCCGCCCTGGTCGCCGCCGATCGCCATGTCGACCTCGCCGAGCGCGACCACGACGCCGGAGCCCGACGACGAGCCGCCGGCCGAGTAGCCCATCTTGTGCGGATTGTGCACCGCTCCGTAGGAGTTGGTGTGACTGCCGCCGGACAGGCAGAAATGCTCGCAATGGGTCTTGCCGGCGATCTCGGCACCGGCGTCGAGCATGCGCGTGACGATGGTGGCGTCGAAATCGGGGATATAGCCTTCCAGCGTCGACGAGCCGTTCGTCATCGGCACGCCGGCCAGCATGATGTTGTCCTTCAGCGCCACCGTCTTGCCCTTGAGCTTGCCGGAGGCCGCGCCCTTCACGGTCGACTTGTAGTACCAGGCGTTGCGCGGGTTTTCCTCCGCCGACGGGCGATAGCCCGGCGTGCGCGGATATTTCACCTTGGGCAGCTCGTCCGGCATCGCGGCGATGACGTTGTAGGCGTCGATCGAGCCCTGCATCAGGCCGCGGAACGAGGCCACATCCTCATCGGTCAGTGACAGGCCGCACTGCTCGGCGACGGCACGAAGTTGCGTTGGCGTGGGAAGGACGACGGTCACGGCGCTCTCCTGATAGCTTTTGATCTTTGGATTTGATCCCTCGATGCAGGGCGCAGCGGCGCGAACCGCTCACCCCGTTGCTGTATTGAAAACGGAAATATTTTCCTTTTCAAGTATTATTTCGTGGCCCGACCACCGAGCCTGTCGCTCCGTGGCTCGGGAAGTCGCATACCTCTGCCCTCGTCATTGCGAGCGAAGCGAAGCAATCCATGGTTCGGCAGAACGGGACGATGGATTGCTTCGTCGCTTTCGCTCCTCGCAATGACGGCCAAACCGTCACAGCCTCTCAGATCGGCTTGATCACCCTGAAGTCGAGACCGTCGGCTTCGGCAAGATACATCGGCATCCTGGCATGGCCGCTGCGCACCGTGACCGGACCGCGCGGCCCGCGATAAACGAGGTTGTCCGCCGCCGCGAGCAGCGGCCGCATGTCCAGCGTGCCGGCGCGCTTGGCGGCGGCCTCGAGCAAACAGAACCCTTCATAGGCGGATTCGCTGCACGAGCCGACCGGCGGCGCGAACGCCCCGAACATCGCACGATAGCGCTCCCTGAAATCGTCGCCGGCCTGCGAGCCGACGGAGGGGAAATAGCCGGAGGCGCAGTACAGGTTCTCGGTCTTGTCGGCGCCGATGCCGAGCAGCGCCGTCTCGTCGAAACAGCCGGCAAAGCGCAGCGTGGTGGCGGCAAGGCCGGCATCGGCGAAGGCGCGGTTGAAGGTCACGCTGTCGGTGCCGATCAGCGAGATCAGCACGACATCGGGCTTCGCGGCACGGATGCGCTCCAGCTGCGCCTCGTGATTGTCCTCGCCGACCGGCACGAACTCCTCGCCGACCACCTGGCCGCCGGTCTGCTTGATGTAACGCTTCACCGCGCGGTGCGACTGCCATGGCCAGACATAATCGCTGCCGATCAGGTACCAGCGCGAGGCGCGCTTCGCTTCGGCCAGCCAGTGGATCGACGGCCGGTTCTGCCAGCGCGGCGTCTCGCCGATCGCGATGACGCCGGGCGTCCGCTCGCCGCCCTCATAGACCGGCGTGTAGATGTAGGGGATCTTGCTGCGGGTAATCAGGCCACGCAGCGCGACGCGCACCGCGCTGGTGTGCATGCCCATGATGAGATCGACATCGTCGGACGCGATCGCCTGCTCGGCGCGGTCGAGCACTTCCTCGATCGGCCCGCCGGCGTCATAGACCGAGAACTCGATCTCGCGGCCGAGGATGCCGCCGCGCCGGTTGATGTCGGCGACCGCGAGCTGCGCGCTCGAGGTCGCGGCCGGGCCCCACATCCCGGGCGAGCCGGTGCAGCAGACGAAGCCGGCGATCCGCAGCCGGCTGCGCGCACCGCGCGGACCGAAGCCGTCCCGATCCATCGGGGAAAATACCCGATCGGACCGCGCCGACGTCAGGTTCCGGAACAGCAGGGATGGCGGGCATGGAAGGCCGCCATACCTGTTGCTCGAGGTTCGGGCCATGACGTAGGGCGTCGAATGCACACCTGCTCCTGTCTGGCACCGGCAAGCCGCGCGGCGAGCGCGGCATCGCCCGGTCCATCTAGATCGTCCTGATCACATTGAAGTCGAGACCGTCGGCCTCGGCAAGATAGATCGGCATCTCGGCGCGGCCGTCGCGGATGGTGACGGTGCCGCGCGCGCCGCTGTAGACGAGGTTGTGCGCTGCGGCGGACAACGGTCCGATCGACAGCGAGCGCGCCTGGTTGGCCGCCGCCTCGAGAAAGCGCATCCCCTCGTAATTGGACTGCCCGACCGAGCCGATCGGCGGCGCATGCGCCCCGAACATCGCCCGGTAGCTGGTCCGGAAGTCGTCATTGGCGCGCGAATCGACGCAGCCGAAATAGCCGGAGGCGCAGAACAGGTTCTCGGTCGAGTCGGGGCCGATGCCGAGCATCACGGTCTCGTCCATCGCGCCGGCGTAACGCAGCGTGGTCGCAGCAAGCCCGGCCTCGGCGAAGGCGCGGTTGAAGGTGACGCTGTCGGTGCCGATCAGGCTGATCAGCACGACGTCGGGCTTGGCGGCGCGAATCCGCGCCAGATGCGGCTCGTGATTGTCCTCGCCGAGTGGGACGAATTCCTCGCCGACGACATGACCGCCGGCCTCCTTGATGTAGCGCTTCACCGCGCGATGCGATTGCCAGGGCCAGACATAGTCGCTGCCGATCAAATACCAGCGCTGCGCCTTCTTGACCTCGGTGAGCCAGTGGATCGCCGGGCGGCTCTCCGCGCGCGGCGTCTCGCCGATCGCCATCACCCCCGGCGTCCGCTCGCCGCCCTCATAGACCGGCGTGTAGACATAGGGGATACGGCCGGCCGTGACCTTGCGCAGCGCGAGGCGCACCGCCGAGATATGCGAGCCCATGATGACGTCGATCTCGTCGAACGCGATCGCCCGCTCGGCGCGGCGCACCACCTCCTCGATCGGCCCGCCGGCGTCGTACATCGACAATTCGACCTCGCGGCCGCGGATGCCGCCGCGGCGGTTGATCTCGGCAACCGCGAGCATGACGCTGTTGGCGGAGATCGGCCCCCAGATCCCGGGCGCGCCCGAGAAGGTGATGAAATTGCCGATTCGAAGCTTGCTGTCGGTACCGCGACGGCGCGACGAGCCGGGCTTGAGGGTCAAAGCGAGATCGGCCGCGCAGGACGACGGGTTTCGAAACAGCAGCGGCGGCGCGACGGGCATGCCGCCATACGCCTGGAAAGAGACCGTCGAGAGCACGCCAACTCCTGTCTGGGAAGCAGTACGCAACGCAGCCAGCGGGCGGTCGCGGCATCCGCCCCTTGGTTGGGGGAATATCCTAGGTGAAAATATTGAATATTCAACAATTGAAGTGCATATAGAAACGGCATGAGTTGCCGGACATTCATTCACCGGGTCAGGAACCAGGTCTCACGCCGTGGCTAAACCGCCGAAAGAAAATTCCCCGATCACCGAACATCTCGCCTACCTGCTGGCGCAAGCCAACCGGGAGATCAACCGGCAGTTGGAGACGCGGCTCGCGAAGGAAGGCGTGCCGGTCGAGCAGTGGCGCATCCTGAAAGTGCTGTCCGACGGCAACGGCCACTCAATGGGCGAGCTTGCGGATGCTGTGCTGCTCAACCATCCGACGCTGACCAAGATGATCGACCGCATGGTGTCGGATGCCCTGGTCTATCGCGTCCAGGATCCCAAGGATCGCCGCAAGGTGCTGATGTTCGTCTCCGACCGCGGCAAGGCGCTGTGCCGGCGGCTCAACTCGCTGGCGGTGAGCCAGGAGGAGCACATCGTCGAGAGCTATGGTGACAAGTCGACCACCGAGCTCAAGCGGCTGCTGGAAAGCCTGATCGGCAGCGCCAATTAAGGCCGCGCCTGCCCGGCGCGTTCCTATCGAAACCATCGAAAAAAGACCGGCAGGAAATGTCGGGATGCGGCGGTTTGGTGCGTCCTTGGGGCGCGCCCTGCGGCGCAGCCTTCGCGTGCCGTCGCGCAGGCTCACCGATCACTCGTTAGCGAGGACTTCCCGTCATGACTTCGATCACGCCGTTCCTCTGGCTCGACAACAACGTCCGCGATGCCGTCGCCTTCTACAAATCGGTGTTTCCGAACGCCAAGATCGAGACCGTCAGCGATTTCATGGCGACCTTCGAGCTCGAGGGGCAGCGGTTCCACGCGCTCAATGGCGGGCCGCAGCACAAGTTCAACGAGGCGGTGTCGTTCGTCCTGAGCGTCGAGACCCAGGAGCAGGTGGACTACTTCTGGGAGAAGCTCACCGACGGCGGCCAGGAATCGCGCTGCGGCTGGCTCAAGGACAAATTCGGCCTGTCCTGGCAGGTGATCCCATCAGCGCTCGGCCGCTATCTCAGCGCCCCCGATCGCAAGGCGGCCGACCGCGTCATGCAGGCGATGCTGAAGATGCAGAAGATCGTGATCGCCGATCTCGACAAGGCGTATGCGGGCTGATGACGATGCGGTTGCGACCGGCGGGCCAATTGCCCCGCCGCGTCGTCCGGGGCGACCGGCCGCACCGGATTTTTCTCCGGTGAGAGCAGGCCCGCGTTTGCGGTGCGGGATGTATCTTGCCAAGCCAACCACCTTGCCGGCATGCGCAATTTCCAAGAAGCTAGCAGGTATTTCTCAATACCATTTTCAGGGAGGCACGATTTCCATGAAGACGATTGTCGGACTTGCTTTGACTGCAATGCTGGTCACGCCCGCGAGTGCACAGGACTCGCCGTTTCGAAAAGAGCTGAAGCGAGCCGATTTGAGCGGCACCAACATGGAGGTCATCACGAGCATCAGCGAACTGAAGCCCGGCGACACGTCGATGCTGCACTTCCATAATGGTGAGGAGTCGTACTACTTCCTCGAAGGCGGCACCATCGAGTTGCCGGACGGAAAGCAGGTGGCAATTCCGACCGGCGCAGTTGGCATCACCATGCGCGATGCACCGCACGGCGCCTACAAGGTCGTCGGCGACAAGGCGATCAAGCTGTTGACCGTCCATATCGTCGACAAGGGCAAGCCGCTCTACGACACGCCGAAGTAGCTAAGCGGCTATCGTGCGAACAGCAGGCACAGCGGGCTGCGCGCGCCTGCTCTTCAACGCTGGGCTCGCTGGAGTGGCGCCCTTACGCGTACCGCCCGTGGCAGTGCTTGTACTTCTTGCCTGACCCGCAGGGGCAGTCCTCGTTGCGGCCGACCTTGCCCCAGCTTGCGGGGTCGTTCGGATTGCGGTCGGTGGCAATCATCCCCGGCGCCAGCGAGGCCTGGGCGTAGGTCGCCTCGGTCAGGCGGGCCTGCGCGAACTCGTCCTCGCCGGTGTTGGGATCGAGCTTGTGCGCCTCCATCAGCGGCAGCGGCTGCGGCGGCTCCTCCGGCGGCACGATCTCGACCCGCATCAGCTGCGCGGTGACGGCCTCGCGCAGATGCGCGCTCATCTCCTGGAACAGGTTGAAGGCCTCGGTCTTGTATTCCTGCAACGGGTCGCGCTGGCCATAGCCGCGCAGGCCGATCACCTGGCGCAGATGGTCGAGCATGATCAGGTGCTCGCGCCAGAGATGGTCCAGCGTCTGCAGCAGGATGGTCTTCTCGACGTAACGCATCACGTCGGGACCCCATTGCGCGACCTTGGCCGCCATGCGCTCGTCGACATGGGTCTCGATGCGGGTCAGCAGCTCCTCGTCGGCGATGCCCTCTTCCTTCGCCCATTCGTCGACCGGCAGATCGACATCGAGCACGCGCTTCAGCTCGTCCTTGAGGCCGGCGGTGTCCCACTGCTCGGCATAGGCGTGCTCGGGAATGTATTTGGTGACCACGTCTTCGACGAAGGCATGGCGCATGTCGGTCACGGTCTCGACGACGCTGTCGTCCTTCATCAGGTCGACGCGCTGGTCGAAGATCACCTTGCGCTGGTCGTTCTGGACGTTGTCGAACTTCAAGAGGTTCTTGCGGATGTCGAAGTCGGAGGCCAAGCGGTCTTAGGAAGACAAATATGTCTGGCAACTCCTTGGCTCACAGAACGACATGGCTACGATCCGACTTCCGCTGCAGCATGCTGTCGAGCCGGTCGGAGCCGAAGATGCGCATCAGATCGTCTTCCAGCGACAGGAAGAACTTCGAGCGGCCGGGGTCGCCCTGACGGCCGGAGCGGCCGCGCAGCTGATTGTCGATGCGGCGGGATTCGTGACGTTCGGAGCCGATGATGTAGAGGCCGCCCGGCTTCTTCACGGTTTTCGCGGGCTTGTTGCCCTTGGCGGGCTCGACCTCGAAATCCTCTTCCGCCTTCAGCACGATCTCGCGGAAGCGCTCGATGTCGGCCTTGATCTGCTCGATCTTCCCGGCTTTCTCGGCTTCATCCGTGATCCCTGCGGTCTCCTGCTGGATCCGCATCTCGAGCGAGCCGCCGAGCTTGATGTCGGTGCCGCGGCCGGCCATGTTGGTCGCGATCGTGATCGCGCCCGGCACGCCGGCTTCCGCGACGATATAGGCTTCCTGCTCGTGGAAGCGCGCGTTCAGCACCGCGAACAGCTTTGCCGGCTTGCCGGCGCGCGCCGCGGCATAGAGCTTCTCCATGCCGGATTCGGACGTGAAGTCGATCTGCTTGTAGCCGTGCTTCTTCAGGTACTCGGCCAGCACTTCCGACTTCTCGATCGACGCCGTGCCGACCAGCACCGGCTGCAGCCGCTTGTTGGCGCGCTCGATCTCGGCAAGGATCGCGGCATATTTCTCGTTCTGGGTGCGGTAGACCTCGTCGTCCTCGTCGAGGCGCGCCACCGGCAGGTTGGTCGGGATCTCCACGACCTCGAGCTTGTAGATGTCGAACAGTTCGTCGGCTTCGGTCAGCGCCGTGCCGGTCATGCCGGACAGCTTCTGGTACATCCGGAAATAGTTCTGGAAGGTGATCGAGGCCAGCGTCTGGTTCTCGGGCTGGACCGTGACGTGCTCCTTGGCTTCCAGCGCCTGGTGCAGGCCTTCCGAATAGCGGCGGCCCTGCATCATGCGTCCGGTGAACTCGTCGATGATGATGACCTCGTCGTCGCGGACGATGTAGTCCTTGTCGCGCGTGAACAGCGTGTGCGCGCGCAGCGCCTGGTTGACGTGATGCACGACGGAGACGTTCTCGACGTCGTACAGCGAGTCGCCCTTGAGCTGGCCGGCGTCGCGCAGCAGGTTCTCGAGCTTCTCCATGCCGGCTTCGGTCAGCGTCACCGTGCGCTGCTTCTCGTCGACCTCGTAGTCGTCCTTCTTGGCGAGATTCGGCATGAAGGTGTCGATGGTGTTGTAGAAATCCGAGCGGTCGTCGAGCGGGCCGGAGATGATCAGCGGCGTGCGCGCCTCGTCGATCAGGATGGAGTCCACTTCGTCGACGATCGCGTAGAAATGCTCGCGCTGGACCATGTCCTCCAGGCGGTACTTCATGTTGTCGCGCAGATAGTCGAAGCCGTATTCGTTGTTGGTGCCGTAGGTGATGTCGCAGGCATAGGCGGCCTTGCGCTCGGCGTCGTCGAGGCCGTGCACGATCACGCCGGTGGTCAGCCCCAGGAAGTCATAGATCTGGCCCATCCAGCCGGAGTCGCGGCGGGCGAGGTAGTCGTTGACGGTGACGACGTGGACGCCCTTGCCGGCGAGCGCGTTGAGGTAGACCGCGAGCGTCGCAACCAGCGTCTTGCCTTCGCCGGTCTTCATCTCGGCGATGTCGCCCTCGTGCAGCACCATGCCGCCGATCAGCTGAACGTCGAAATGGCGCTGGCCGAGCGTCCGCTTGGCGGCCTCGCGCACCGTGGCGAAGGCCGGAACCAGGATGTCGTCGAGCGTCTTGCCGCTGGCGAGCTGCTGCTTGAATTCGGCGGTGCGGGCCTTGAGCTGATCGTCCGTCAGTTTGACGAGCTCGGGCTCCAGCGCGTTGATGGCGTTGACGCGGGACTGATACCCCTTGACCCGACGGTCGTTGGCGGAGCCGAAAAACTTGCGGGCGAGCGCGCCGATCATGCGAAATTCCTGTTCTTCGGTCTCGGGTTCGGTCTTCGTTCAGTCTTGAAGTTCGGTTTTGGAATAGTCTTGGAATTCAGTCTGGATTACAGCCTGAGATGGTCCGCCGATCGCCTATCAACTCACCGTGACGCGCTACGGTTCGAGCCCCGGCCCGGAGCTCCTCCGCCAATTGAGTGGGAAACAGGCCATCCTGGGTTCAACGGCGAAAAACGCAGCAAAATAAGCGCTCTCACCGCTGACGCGGTTGGCCAGAGATATGGCCCGGTCGGGGGGTTGTCAACGCTGGCAAGATGTCAAGGAATTCATCATTTTGACAAGACTTTCGCGTTGCCAATGTAACACGATTGGGCGAGTGTCCGCCCCGCTCGAGCTTCCTCCCTTTGAGACAAGGATTTTGCATGACCACCTCGCCTCCGGAAACCAAAACCGGCCTGCGCCTCGGCCTCGCCACCCTGGCCGCGACGGGCTGTCTTGTCGCAGTGCTGGCTGCCGGCCTCCCGGTCCGGGCCGCGGAATCCGACCCGGTGCTGGCGAAGGTCAACGGTTCGGAGATCCACGCCAGCGACGTGGCGCTCGCCGAGGAGGAACTCGGCCCGAGCCTGCAGCAGATGGACCCCTCGACCCGCAAGGACAACGTGCTGTCCTTCCTGATCGACATGAAGATCGTGTCCAAGGCCGCCGAGGACAAGAAGATCGAGAACAATGACGACTTCAAGAAGCGGCTCGCCTTCACCCGCAACCGCCTGTTGATGGACAGTCTGCTTGCCAACGAGGGCAAGGCCGCGACCACCGACGACGCCATGAAGAAGGTCTATGAGGAGGCCGCCAAGCAGATCACCGGCGAGCAGGAGGTGCGCGCCCGCCACATCCTGGTCGAGACCGAGGACGAGGCCAAGGCGATCAAGGCTGAGCTCGACAAGGGCGCTGACTTCGGCGAGCTCGCCAAGAAGAAGTCCAAGGACCCCGGCGCCTCCGACGGCGGCGACCTCGGCTTCTTCACCAAGGAGCAGATGGTGCCGGAATTCTCCGCGGTCGCCTTCTCGCTCGAACCGGGCAAGATCTCCGATCCGGTCAAGTCGCAGTTCGGCTGGCACATCATCAAGGTCGAGGAAAAGCGCAACCGCAAGGCGCCCGACTTCGAGCAGGTGAAGGCCCAGATCGAGACCTATGTGACCCGCAAGGCGCAGGCCGACTATGTCGCCAAGCTGCGCGAGGCCGCCAAGGTCGAGCGCATGGACAAGCCGGCCGACGCCGCTGCGCCGGCCGATGCCGCCAAGGACGCGCCGAAGCCGGCCGACAACAAGATGGCGCCGCCGAAGAAGTAAGCTTCGAAACAAAAGCTGCTGCGATGGCCGGGCATGTCCCGGCCATTTGCGTTTTGAGCCCGCCCTCGTAGCCCGGATGAAGCGCAGCGAAATCCGGGGTCTGTTGCCGCGGAGGGACTCGTCCCGGATTGCGCTGCGCTCCATCCGGGCTACGGCCTCTTTGAAGATCGCGTCGTCCCGGCGCAGGCCGGGACCCATACGCCGCAGCGGAGCTTGTCTTGCCGTGGCAGCAGTTTCTTGAACAATTGATGACGGTGGTTATGGGTCCCGGCCTTCGCCGGGACGACGCTGTCGCGCGTTCGCATCGCAGCCCTCTCCCGCTTCTCGCGGCGAAATGTTATGGAGCGCTTCCCTCCCCGTAGCCGGAAGCTTCCCGATGTCCACCGCCGTCTCCCCCCTCGCCCCGCCCGACGTTCCCGAGATGCCCGTGATCGCGGGTGTGCGGCTTGCGACCGCTGCCGCCGGCATCCGCTACAAGGGGCGCACCGACGTGCTGCTCGCGCTGCTCGACAAGGGCACCACGGTGGCTGGCGTCTTCACCAAGTCGAAGTGCCCGTCGGCGCCGGTCGAATGGTGCCGCGCCAAGCTGAAGGGCGCAGGATCTTCTAAAAAAGGATCGGCGCGCGCGCTGGTGGTCAATTCCGGCAACGCCAACGCCTTCACCGGCAAGACCGGCAAGGCGTCCACCGCGCTAACCGCGCAGATCGCGGCGAAGGCGGTCGGCTGCGCGACGTCGGACGTGTTCCTCGCCTCCACCGGCGTGATCGGCGAGCCGCTCGACGCCACCAAGTTCGACGGCGTGCTGGCGCAGCTCGCCGAGACCGCGACCCCCGATCTCTGGATGGACGCGGCGAAGGCGATCATGACCACCGACACCTTCCCGAAGGTCGCGACCGCGACCGTGAAGCTTGGCAAGGCCAAGGTGACGATCAACGGCATGGCCAAGGGCGCCGGCATGATCATGCCCGACATGGCGACCATGCTGTCGTTCATCTTCACCGACGCGCCGCTTTCGGCATCGGTGCTGCAATCGCTGCTCAAGGCCGGCGTCGAGGATACCTTCAATGCGCTGACCATCGACGGCGACACCTCGACCTCGGATACGCTGCTGGCATTTGCGACCGGCGCGGCGGCAGCCAACGGCGCGCCGAAGATCTCGCGCGCCAGCGACCCGCGGCTGAAGGCCTTCACCAAGGCGTTCCAGCAGATCCTCGCTGATCTCTCCGAGCAGGTGGCGCGCGACGGCGAAGGCGCCCGCAAGCTGGTCGAGGTCGTGGTCGAGGGCGCCACCACAAAACCGTCGGCGCGCAGAATCGCGATGTCGATCGCCAATTCGCCGCTGGTGAAGACCGCGATCGCCGGCGAGGACGCCAATTGGGGGCGCGTGGTGATGGCGGTCGGCAAGGCCGGCGAGCCCGCCAACCGCGACAAGCTCTCGATCTCCTTCAACGGCATCCGCGTCGCCAAGAGCGGCGCGCGCGACCCTTCCTACAACGAGAAGGAGGTGTCGGAGGCGATGAAGGCGCCGAAGATCCAGATCAAGGTCGCGCTCGGCCTCGGCAAGGCCAAAGACCGCGTGCTGACCTGCGACCTCACCAAGGAATACGTCGCGATCAACGGCGATTACCGGTCGTAGCGGCCGACATAACGTCGCCACCTCCGTCATTGCGAGGAGCGAAGCGACGAAGCAATCCATCGTTCCGAGCGTACTGACAGATGGATTGCTTCGCTTCGCTCGCAATGACGGCGTGAGTCCCGTCATCCTGAGGAGCGCGTAGCGCGTCTCGAAGGATGCACGGCCACGAGAGCGCCGCATAGAGAAACCCTGGCCGTCGACCCTTCGAGACGGCCGCTTTGCGGCCTCCTCCAGCGACAACGGCAAAGCCGTTGCGCGGGGGTGACGGTGAGAGAGCTAACTGCTGATTCGCGCGTCGGCGACGGCCTTCTTGAACAGCGCATTCATCGCGTCGGCGATGCCTTGCGTCGGGCTGACCTCGAAATAGAAGCCCGGCGACGCGCAGGCCTGCATGTCCTGCGCGATCTGGCTGTTCGGCGACGGACCGAACGGGCCCTGGTTGAACGGATCGATCCAGGTCATGTACCAGTTGTTGGTCGGCAGCTGCAGGTAAGTCGTGTAGAGCACCGCGATCTTGATGCCGCGGTTCTTGATGGCGGTGCACAGCGCCGGATTGATCGGCGACTGGCAGCGATTGCCGCCGCTGATCGGCTTCAGGCAGCTTGAATTCGGCTCGTCGGCCACGCCGTCGGACACGAAGAACAGGTATTTCATCGGCGCTGCCGCCGTGCCCGGACCCGGTGCGCTGATCGCGTTGCTGATGGCCGGAAGCACCGTGGAGAATTGGCTGTCCTTGTCGGCGGTGTAGGAATCGTTGTTGCCGTAGACGCCCATCAGGTCGATGTTGCCGGCCGCGGTCTTGGCGCTCGACAGGCTGGTCGACAGCGAGAACAGCGCGCGCAGGCCGATCGTCTTCGACGAGGCGCCGAAATCGTAGATCGCCATCCGGTACTGGCTGGCATAGGTCGCGGTGTTCGCTGCCGTGTCCATCAACTGCTGGGTCGCGCTGCGCAGCACGTCGATCCGCGTCGTGACGCCGAGCGTCTTGGCGAGATTGTAATAGTTGTTGGCATCGTTGTAGTCGTGACAGGCGAAGGCGCACTGGTCGGACGTGTTGTTGACCATCTTGGTCACGTCGGCGGGCGTCGCCGCGAGGTGCTCATGGGTTATGTCGGCAAAGAATATGATGGGCGGATAAATGAGAACCTTCACCTTGCCGGATGCGAATTAAGGCCGGCTTATCGCAATCGCGGAAAGCCGCGCGGGCATAAATCGTTTGGCTGACAGCGCGTTGCTGGTTAATGAAAGCTTGAAGATCGGAAGGAATCCCCCGCTGCATGGCTGACATCAAGCTGACCCTCGTCGTCGCCTGCGCGCTTGTCGATGCCGACAAGCGCGTGCTGCTGGCGCAGCGCCCCGAGGGGAAGGCGCTGGCCGGCCTGTGGGAATTCCCCGGCGGCAAGATCGAGCCCGGCGAGCGGCCGGAGCAGACCCTGATCCGCGAGCTGCACGAGGAGATCGGCATCACCGTGAGCGAGCCGTGCCTCGCGCCGCTGACCTTCGCCAGCCATGCCTACGAGACCTTCCATTTGCTGATGCCGCTCTACATCTGCCGGCGCTGGGAGGGCATCGCGGTGGCGCGCGAGGGCCAGAACCTCGCCTGGGTCCGCGCAAGCAAGCTGCGCGACTACCCGATGCCGCCCGCGGACATCCCGCTGCTGCCGCATCTGATCGATCTGTTGCTGTGATCGTCTTCGCCTGTCCCGCTTGCGGGGGAGGCGCGCTGCCAAAATATCGAAAACAACCCCATGCAAAGTAGGTGGCGGTGGCCGGCGTTCGATCGGGCGACTTGACACGTCGGGCAACTCACCGGCATAATTCCATTATTCCGAAATCGCGCAGACGCACGCTCGCCTTCCCCGCAAGGGCAGGCAATCGCATATGAATGCGACTTATCCGCTGGTTCGGTCGGCCTCTCCCGCTTGCGGGGGGGGGGGCCGGATCGCATCGCAGATGCGGTCCGGGTGGGGGCTATTTCCGCGATACGACTTGTGGAGAGACCCCCACCCCAACCCTCCCCCGCAAGCGCAGGGCTATCGCATATGGCGACCGCGCAAGTGCTTGGCCTCGTGGTTCGAGACGCGCCGCAAGCGACGCTCCTCACCATGAGGGTCTACTATTGTGCCGCAAAAACAAGACCTCATCCTGAGGAGCCTGCCGAAGGCGGGCGTCTCGAAGGATGGCCACGAGGGCACCGCCACGAAATGCGATACCCCTGCCCGCAAGCGGGAGAGGGAGCCTTGCCGCGTTGCGTCCCTAACGCTTCGTCCCCTTCACCGCCGCCTCCAAGCTCGCTTTCGCCGAGCCGGGCTTGAGCGGCTTCGGCTGGCTTTCATGCGGCGCCCAGCCGGAGAGCCAGACGATGTCGAAGGTGGCGCGGATGCGGCCGTCGGGATCGGCGAAGCGTTCGCCGTAGATCTGCGCCATCCGCAGCATGGTGGCGCGGCGGGTTAAGGTGTGACGGCGCTCGCGCAGCACATTGGTCGCGCCCATTCGCCGCAAATCGGCCATCAGCGCGAACGCGCTGGCATAGCGCACGACGACGCGGTCGACGTCGGTGACCGGCAGTGCGAAGCCGGCCCGCTGCAACAGCGCGCCGATGTCGCGCAGATCGGCGAACGGTGCGACGCGCGGCGACGCCCCGCCCTCGCACTCGGCCTCCGCCGCGGCAAAGCTCTGCCGCAGCTCGGTCAGCGTATCGCCGCCGAGCATCGCCGCCAGCAGCAGCCCGTCCGGCTTCAGCGCCCGGCGGATCTGCGCCAGCACGCCCGGCAGATCGTTGACGAACTGGAAGGCGAGCGCGGAGACCACGAGATCGCGCGACTCCGGCGCCAGTCCGAGCGATTCCACCTCACTGAATCCGGTCGCATCGACCGCGGCGACACGCCCATGCAGGGCGTCCGCGAGCCCGTTGCCCGGCGTCCAGACATCGGCCGCCGCCGAAAAGCTGCGCGATACCGCCTGCAAGCGGTCCGCCATGTCTTCGCTGGCACGCTCGAGCAGGAATGTCGCCGCGCCCTCGCGCCGCGCGCGTGCCAGCCGCGCGCCGAGCAAGGCGCGGTCGAACAGGATGGGGGCTGAGGGCGGAGGCGCTGCCATGTCCGCTGGTTACGCCGGACAGCCGCCGCAGGCAATGCGCCTTGAGCCGGCGTTGCTCAAACGCTAGCCTCGCCGTCATGGACGCCGAGGCATCACCGACACGCTCCATTACCGGTCACGTCCACCGCGCGCTTGGCGCGATCGGGGGCGCGTGGCTGCGCACGGCGCGGCTGGCGCTCGATATCGCGCTGCCGACGCTATGCGTTTCGTGCCGTGAGCCGGTCGATGGCGAGGGGGTGTGCGCGGCCTGCTGGGCCAGATTGTCGTTCATCGCGCCGCCGTTCTGCCCGCGGCTCGGGATTCCCTTCGTCTATGATCCCGGGCCCGAACTGCTGTCGATGGAGGCGATTGCCAATCCACCGGCCTACCAGCGCGCCCGCGCCGCGGTGCGCTATGACGATGTCGCGCGCACGCTGGTGCACGCATTGAAATACCAGGATCGCACCGATCTGGCGCCGACAATGGGTCGCTGGATGGCGCGGGCGGGGAAGGAATTGCTCCGCGACGCCGATCTGCTGGTTCCGGTTCCTCTGCACTGGCGGCGCGGCTGGAGCCGGCGCTACAACCAGTCCGGGGCGCTCGCCAAGGTGATCGCGCGCCAGAGCGGCGTCAAAATGGCTGCCGAAGCGCTGCGGCGCATCCGCGCCACCGAGCAGCAGATCGGGCTGTCACGCAAGGATCGCGCCAGCAATGTGCAGGGCGCATTCGGGGTCGCCGACGAACGCAAGGCTGACGTCCAGGGCCGCCGCGTGATCCTGATCGACGACGTCCTGACCTCGGGCGCGACAGTGGATGCCTGCGCGCGGGCGCTGCTCCGCGCCAAAGCCGCGCAGGTCGACGTGCTGGTGTTTGCCCGGGTTGTCGATACCCACCGCGCTCCCATATAATCTGACATTCTGGTTCAACCGAGCGCACCATGACCGCTGCCATTGAAATCTACACCCGCCCGGGCTGCGGTTATTGCACCGCGGCCAAATCGCTTTTGACGCGCAAGAACGCCGCGTTCACCGAACTCAGTGTCGCCAGCAACCCGGCCTATCGCGACGAGATGTACGGTCGCGCCGGTACCGGCTCGACCTTCCCGCAGATCTTCATCGGCAAGACCCATGTCGGCGGCTGCGACGAACTCTACGCGCTCGACCGCGAGGGCAAGCTCGACAGTCTGCTCAGCAACGGAGGCGGCGCCTGATGAGCACGGACAATATTTTCACCGCCGCAATGGTGCAGATGCGCACCGGGCTCTTGCCGGAGCCGAGCCTCGAGCAGGGCACGCGACTGATCCGCGAAGCGGCGGCGCAAGGTGCCAAATACGTGCTGACCCCCGAGGTCAGCAACATGATGCAGCTGAACCGCAAGGCGCTGTTCGAGCACTTGGCGAGCGAAGAGGACGACACGTCGCTGAAGGCCTACCGCGCGCTCGCCGCCGAACTGAAGATCCATCTGCATATCGGCTCGCTGGCGCTGCGCTACTCGCCGGAGAAGGCGGTCAACCGTTCGTTCCTGATCGGGCCGGAGGGCAATCTGCTCGCGAGCTACGACAAGATCCATATGTTCGATATCGATCTTCCCGGCGGCGAGAGCTACCGCGAATCGGCCAATTATCAGCCCGGCGAGACCGCCGTGATCTCCGACCTGCCCTGGGGCCGGATCGGACTGACGATCTGCTACGACGTGCGCTTCCCGGCACTGTATCGCGCGCTGGCCGAGGCCGGCGCGTCGTTCCTCACCGTGCCGTCCGCCTTCACCCGCAAGACCGGCGAAGCGCATTGGCACACGCTGCTGCGCGCCCGCGCCATCGAGACCGGCTGCTTCGTGTTCGCGGCAGCGCAGGCCGGCCTGCATGAGAACAAGCGCGAGACCTTCGGCCATTCGCTGATCATCGACCCCTGGGGCGAGATCCTCGCCGAGGGCGGCGTCGAGCCGGGCGTGTTCCTGGCCGAGATCGATCCGGCCAAGGTCGAGACCGCGCGCAAGACCATTCCCTCGCTGCAGCATGGCAGGCGTTTCGGCATCGCCGACCCCAAGGCCGGCCCGGAGCATCTGCACCTCGTGCGGGGTTCGGCATGATCCGCTACACGCTGCGCTGCGAGCGCGGCCACCAGTTCGAGAGCTGGTTCCAAAGCTCCTCGGCCTATGAATCGCAGGAGCGGCGTCACCTGATCGATTGCCCGTCCTGCGGCTCCGACAAGGTCGAGCGCGCGATCATGGCGCCGCAGGTCGTCAGCAAGAAAGGCCGCGAACCGGCTCAGCCGGCGCCGGCCGCCCCCGTCGAGGCGACTGGCAATGAATCGACGTCGCTGATGATGGCGCAGGAGCGCGAGCTGCGCAGCAAGCTGAAGGAGCTGCGCGACCACATCGTGAAGAACGCCGACAATGTCGGCGACCGCTTCCCCAACGAAGCGCGCAAGATGCATTACGGCGACATCGAGCACCGGCCGATCTATGGCGAGGCCTCGCCCGAAGAGGCCCGCGCGCTGATCGACGAAGGCGTCGAGGTCTCGCCGCTGCCGACGCTGCCGGAAGACCGGAATTGAGCACAGCGTCATTCCGGGGCACGCGAAGCGTGAACCCGGAATCTCGCGCCGCAACCTCGAGATTCCGGGTTCGGTGCTGCGCACCGCCCCGGAATGACAATTCGGGAAGAGCATGACCCCCGAAACCTTCTCCTCCTGGCAGGTCTGGGCGTTTCTTTCCGCCGTGTTCGCCGCGCTGACCGCGATCTTCGCCAAGGTCGGCGTCGAGGGCATCAACTCCGATCTCGCCACCCTGATCCGCACCGTGATCGTCTTGATCACCCTGTCGGCCATCCTGTTCGCGACCGGGCAATTCACCCAGTCCGGGCCGATCTCGGGCAAGAGCTGGCTGTTCCTGCTGCTGTCCGGGCTCGGCACCGGCGCGTCGTGGATCTGCTATTTCCGCGCGCTCAAGCTTGGACCGGCCACACTCGTCGCGCCGATCGACAAGCTCAGCGTGGTGCTGGTGGCGCTGTTCGGCGCCACCTTCCTCGGCGAACGCCCCTCGGCCTATGGCTGGATCGGGATCGCGCTGATCTCCGCGGGCGCGGTGCTGGTCGCGGTCAAGGGCTGATCGCGTTTTCGAGCGAAGCGGGCACCGGTTCGCATGAAGAAAACGCGTCAAGCAAGAGTCTAGGCAGCGATCAATAAGGCGACACCGATCACGATCAGCACGATGCCGAACACCTCGCGCAGCGAGAACGGCTGCTTGAGCGAGAAATACGCCACGCCCTGCGCGAACAGCACCTCGATCAGCGCCAGCGTGCGCACATTGGCGGCGGCGGTGAGCGCGAACGCCAGGAACCAGAATTGCGATGAGAACGCGCCCATGAAGCCCGCGAACATCGAGGGCCGCCATAGCTTGAGGATCGACCTCAGCACGTCGGGCGCGCGCAGCAACAGATAGACCGAGAGGATCAGCGTCTGCACGAGGAGGCTCCACATCAGCGTGTAGGAGGCCGCCGTGACGAACGAGACCGAGGGCACCGCGATGATCGCGCCGCGAAAGCTCACCGCCGAGATCGCGAACACCGCGGCGGCGCCGAGGCCAAGCACGGTCGGGCGCAGGTCGGCAAAGCTCTTCTGCCCGCCGGGCCGCAGCGCGGTGATGACGACGCCGATGGTCGCGATCACGATCGCGATCACCTTGGTCGTCGTGAGATGGTCGCCGAGGAAGATGAAGCCGAAGATCGCGGTCTGGATCGCCTCGGTCTTCATATAGGCCGTGGTCACCACGAAGGAGCGGTCGTTCATCGCCAGCAGCATGAAGCCGGTGCCGACGATCTGGCTGAGCGCGCCGGTCACCAGCCACGGCCAGAACGCCGCCGCCGGCCACGGCACGCGATCCCCGGTCAGCAGCACCGCCAGCGCGAAGACCACCGAGAACGGCAGGCCGAACAGGAAACGGATATTGGTCGCGCCCCAGGTCCCGAGCGGCCCGGTCAGATGCCGCTGCATCGCATTGCGCGCCACCTGCCCGAACGCGGCGACGATGGTGAAGGGAATCCAGAGCGAGGCGATCGTGAACATGGGGGATAAGGAAAGCATACCGGCGGGAGGACACGCACAGCGTGCCGATTGCCGCTGACGCGGTCAACCGAGTGGGCGCATGACTGGATTGCGCGATGTCCACAAACTCGCTGTCGTCCCTGCGAAAGCAGGGACCCATAACCACAAGAAGCGGTTTGGGGCACACCAGTCAGACAAGCAGATCGCTAAGGTCTCGCCACTCCGGATTATCGCGCTCGATCAGTTCGATCTTCCAGTCACGCTTCCACCGCTTGAGCTGCTTCTCACGCGTGATGGCCTCTTCTGCGAGTTGGTAAGTCTCGACATGCACGAGGCGATACACGCCGTACCTTTTGACAAACGACGAGCCCTTGCCGGCCTTATGCTGCTTGAGCCTTGTCTGCACGGAATTTGTCACGCCGATATACAGCGTACCATGGCGCCGGCTTGCGAGGATGTAGACATAGTACATGCTCGGAACGCGGACCTCGCCCGACTATCTGGGCCGGTGGTTATGGGTCCCTGTGTCTTGGAAGTCTGTCAGGATGAGGGTGGGCGGGAAGCCGTTGGGTCCTTGGCGCTTG